>JBASJO010000153.1:0-2564 GCA_049655365.1 Rhodoferax sp.
TCGGCCCCGGTGGGCTCGACCAGCGTGACCTCGCCGCGCCAGCTCGCGTCATCGCTCAGATGGATGTGTTCCGGGCGCTGCCCCAGCGTCACCATGCCGGTGGCCGGGCAGGGCAAGGCCAGGCTGCCGCCCTCGAAGGTAAACACCGCGTTGTCGCCATTGCCGCTGGCCTGGCCCGGGATGAAGTTCATGGTGGGTGAGCCAATGAAACCGGCCACATAGGTGTTGGCCGGGCGGCGGTAAATATCGACGGGTGTGGCGATTTGTTGCAGGATGCCGTCTTTCATCACCGCAATGCGGCTGCCCAGCGTCATGGCCTCGATCTGATCATGCGTCACATACACCGTGGTGATGCCTGACACAAGGTGCAGGCGCTTGATCTCGGCGCGCATTTCCACGCGCAGCTTGGCATCCAGGTTGCTCAGGGGCTCGTCAAACAGAAACAGTTGCGGGTCGCGTGCCAGGGCCCGACCCATGGCGACGCGCTGGCGCTGGCCACCCGAGAGTTGCGCCGGCCGGCGGTCCAGCAGGTGCTCGATCTGCAGCATGGCGGCCACTTCCTGGATGCGCTTTTTGCGCACCTCGGGTGGCACCTTGCGCATCTCCAGCGCAAAGCCGATGTTGTCGGCCACGCTCATGGTGGGGTAGAGCGCGTAGCTCTGGAACACCATGGCGATGTCGCGCTGCGCCGGCGCCATGCCAATGACGTTCTTGCCGGCTATTTTCAGCTCGCCCTCGGTGGGTTCTTCCAGGCCGGCAATGATGTTGAGCAGGGTGGACTTGCCGCAGCCCGAGGGACCGACCAGGATCAGGAACTCACCCGGGGCGACCTCGATGTCGATTTTTTTCAGGATTTCGACGGCCTTGTCACCCTTGCCAAAAACCTTGCGAATGCCTGCAATATGAAGTGAAGCTGCCATGATGTTTATCCTTTGACCGCGCCAGCGGTCAGACCTTTGACGAAATATTGACCGGCCAGCACATAGACCAGCATGGTCGGCAGGCCGGCGATGATGGCCGCGGCCATGTCGACGTTGTAGCTTTTCACGCTGCTGGTGGTGTTGGCCATGTTGTTCAGGCCCACCGTGATCGGTTTGCTGTCGGCGCCGCTGAAAGCCACGCCAAATAAGAAGTCGTTCCAGATGTTGGTGAACTGCCAGATCAGCGTGACCATCAAAATGGGCGTGCTCATGGGGATCACGATGCGGTAAAAAATACGCCAGAAGCCGGCCCCGTCCATGCGCGCAGCCTGAATCAGCTCACGTGGAATGGCGGTGTAGTAGTTGCGGAAAAACAGCGTGGTACCTGCCATGCCGGCCAGGCTGTGCACCAGTACCAGACCGGTAATCGAACTGCTCAGACCCAGAAAACCCAGCACCTGGCTCATCGGTAGCAGCACCACCTGGAACGGCATGAAGACGCCAAACAAAATGAAGCCAAACAACAAGTCCGAGCCCTTGAACTTCCACATGCTCAGCACGTAGCCGTTGAGTGCGCCCCAGAGGGTCGAGATCAGCACCGCCGGCACCGCCATGCTCACCGAGTTCCAGAAGTAGGGTTTCAGGCCACGGCAATCCACGCCAGTGCAAGCTGTCGACCAGGCCAGTTGCCAGGACTCGACATTGAGCGATGTTGGCAGGCTCAGCAGGTTGCCGGCGCGCAACTGGTCGGCATCCTTGAAGGAGGTGACCAGCATCACATACATGGGCGCCAGAAAGAAAAAGGCCGCCACCGCCAGCACGGCATACACCGCAAAACGGGAAATATTTTTAGCATTCATGGTCAGGTCCCGGTTCAACGCTCGTGCGGTTTGGACCGCAGTTCGCTGTAAAGATAGGGCACCACCAGCGCGGCCACCATGGCCAGCATCATGGTGGCGCTGGCGGCACCCAGGCCGATCTGGCCACGGGTAAAGCTCATGGTGAACATGAAGGTGGCGGGCACGTCGGACGCGTAGCCCGGCCCACCCGCGGTGAGCGCCATCACCAGGTCAAAGGCCTTGATCGAAAGGTGCGACAGCACCAGGATGGTGGAGAACACCACCGGCCGCAGCACCGGCAGGATGATGCGCCAGTAGATGCGCGGCAGGCTGGCGCCGTCAATCTGCGCCGCCTTGATGATGCTGTCGTCGATGCCGCGCAAGCCGGCCAGAAACAGCGCCATGGCAAAACCGGCCGACTGCCAGATGCCGGCAATCACCACGCAGTAAATGGCGGTGTCGCTTTGCACCAGCCAGTCAAAACTGAAGCTGCTCCAGCCCAGGTCCTGCATCAGCTTTTCCAGGCCGAGACTGGGGTTCAGGATCCATTTCCAGGCGGTGCCGGTCACAATGAAGGACAGCGCCATGGGGTACAAATAGATGGTACGAATCACGCCTTCAAAGCGGATTTTCTGGTCCAGAAAAATGGCCAGCAGCATGCCCAGCAACCTCGAGCCGCCGACATACAGCACGCTGAAAATGCCCAGGTTTTTCAGAGCCACATACCAGCGGTCCATTTCCCACAGTTTGACGTACTGCTCCAACCCGACGAATTCGTCGTAATTGGGCAGCATGCGCGAGTTGG
>JBASJO010000154.1:0-12200 GCA_049655365.1 Rhodoferax sp.
TGGCGCCAGTGGGGCAGGCGTCGGCACAGGCCGGGTCGCCACCGCAGAGGTCGCACTTTTGCACCTTGCCGGTTTCCTGAACGTAGTTGATGGTGCCGAACGGGCAGGCGATGGTGCAGACCTTGCAGCCTACGCAGGTGGCTTCATTCACCACTTTGGCGCCGGTGGCCTTGTCCAGCGTGATGGCTTCGACCGGGCACGCATGCAGGCACCAAGCCTCGTCGCACTGGGTGCAGGTGTACGGTACTTTCTTGCCGGTATGGTGAAAGTTGAACACCTTGATGCGTGACTTGGCGGTGGCGAAGGTGCCGTAGTTCTCGAAAGAACAGGCCATTTCGCACTGCAGACAGCCGGTGCATTTGTCTGCGGTGATGTGCAACACCTTTTGCATGTGGAGGTCTCCTGTGGGTAAAAAATGAAACTGGAAGATCGGCCGCGATGCCGCTCTTCTTATGAAATCAGTTGCATGGGTATTGTTGGAGTTTGGCGAAAAAATGAGCCTAGGGATAACCCTAGTCGGATAAGGGGTGTCGTCACAAATTCTCAAATTGAGACACGAACACCAAAAAAAACCGCCGGACTAAGCGGCGGTTTTTAATGACGCAAAGACTCAGTGATCAGCTACAGCTTCTTGACATCATGACAAGCGGCACCGCAGGCATTGGTGTACGGGATCGGCATGGCTGAACCAGGTACCACACCCTTCACGCCGACATTGTCCTTGCGCGGCACGTCATAGATGTGCGAACTGATGTCGTTGGTCCAGTAGTTCTTGCCATCGGCAGCCGTCAGGCCCTTGCCGAAACCGGCACCGGTTTGCATGGTCTTGGTGACGTGGCAGCTGGCGCAGGTGATCTGGGCCGGATCCACCGTGCACTTGGCCTTGTCTGCCAGGTGCTTCTTCAGGTCCATGGTGTTGACATGGCAACTGTTGCAGGACTCAGCCGACTTGGAGTCTGTTTTCATCTGATGCGCAAACTTGGCCGTGCCATGGGTGTCGTGGCAATCCGAGCAGGCTACCAACTGCGTGCCGTTGCGGTACTTGGATGACTTGATGAAGTCGGTGTACTGCTGGTGATGGGATTTGGAGTGCAGTCCGTCAGCCCAATAGTCGTTTTTGCCTGCGTCTTCACGCGTGGTGTACTCGTTCAAGTACACGTTACGAGATGTGCCCGGCAGCATCATTTTGTTGTCTTTGTTGACCGGCTGGTCGTTTTTCAGGTTGCCTTGCGGCCGGCTATGGCACTGACCGCAAATCATCGAGGCCCGTTCGGCCGCCAGCTTGGTGGGGCTGACAATGGTGGACGGCATGTCAACCTCTTTGGCGTCGTTGTGCACCGAGCCCGGGCCGTGGCAAGTTTCGCAGCCCATGTTGATTTCGTTGGGTTTGCCATCACCGTCGATGTCGATCTCACCATTGCGGTCGTTGCTGGCTCCCGCCTTGTAGTCACCAGCGGCCGTCTTGGTCAGCGTGTAACCGTTGGCATGGCAAGAGGCGCATTCCTTGTCGAAGGACTTGGCTTGGGGCGGGTCAGCCAGCAGATTGGTCTTTTCGTTGTAGAACCAGTCGGCGTGGTAATCACGCCATTGTTTGCGGCTGCGGTCGGCAAAGGAATCGTCGCCATTCTGGTTGTACTGAACAAACGGGAACAGATTGGCCCCCACGCGCACCAAGTAGCGCTGCTTGTAAACGCCACCACCGTAAGTCATTTCAACCGGATAAACGCGGGCGGCATCCTGGGGATTCTTGGCGTTCTCGGCGCGAAACTTCAACGAGCCGTCTTTGTCCTTGAAGAAGGCGGCGGTAAAGCTGACGCTGGCAGCATCGGCCGGCGCCTTGGTACTGATCAGGTACTTGTCAAAGCCGCGCTTGGGGTCGAACCCATGAAACCAGAACTTGGTGCCGGCCATGAGCTTGTCCAGACCTTTGTTGAAGTCCGGGAAGTTGGAAAAGTCCTGCAATTTGCTGGGCTTGCCAATCACGGTGATACCCAGGCGGTGCAGCGTTTTGGTGAAGTGCTTCTGGTCTTCGTGGCATTCAATGCAGGCCGAACTGCCAATGTAAGTGGCACCTGCCGGCGTATTGCCAGAGACCTTGATCTTCAGCGGCGCCTTGGACAATTCATCGCTGGTCATGGCCACGCGCGACTTGTCACCCCCAGGCAAATACTTGTTGTTGGCGGGCTCCACATAAACGAAGTACTTGCCCATGGGGACAGCGGCAAATTTGAACTCGCCCTTGGCATCAGTCTTGGCTTTGAGGTAACGGTCGCGGTTGGCCGTCAGGTTATCTTCCAGCGGCTCGTCATTTTTGGCGTCTTTCTTGATCTCGATGGGCGTCTTGCCCATGGCCACCACGTCGGACGACGGAATCAACCACACCGTGGCGTTGGAGACCTTCTGGAAAGTCTCCTTGCTGCCATCTTCAACAACACCTGCTACCGGCGCGTTGGCAACGCCTTTGATTTCAGTCTGCGTACAGCCATAAATCAAAAACGTCGAGGCCAGGGCCAACAGGCTCCCAACAACAGTCTTTCGCATCACGATCTCCTTCATAGAGTGAACATCACCCGATTGAACTAGGCAAGCTTCGTGCCACGACTACTGCGTCCGAAGACGCCGCAGAATCCATCCAATGCGCTTTAAAAACTGTCAGACAATCACGACAGTTGTCATGAATCAGTGACAAAGCCCCAACGCTTCATCCGCACGTAAAGGTTCTGACGGGGAATGCCGCTCAAACGTGCCGCCTCGGAAACATTGCCGCCGGCAGCCTCAAGGAGCCCCTTCAAATAAGCCTGCTCGAAGCTGGCGCGCGCCTCCTGGTAGCCGAGTTCAGCGGCTGATGGCGTCAGGGTGGGCGACGCAGGTGCTATCTGCAAACTGCATCCGGGACCGAGGTGAACAGCGTCAATCACGCCGCCCGGCTGCATGGCAGCCACGCGCTCGATGCAATGCTGGAGCTCGCGCACATTGCCTGGCCAGGAATGGGCTTCCAGGCAAGCCAAGGCAGCTGGCGTGAAAGGGCCACATTGCTTGCCGAACTTGGCATTGAAAAGTTCCAGAAAATGAACTGCCAGACGAAACACGTCGCCCTCACGCTCACGTAGCGGCGGCAATTGCACCGCCACCACATTGATCCGGTAGTACAAATCCTCGCGAAATCGCCCCGCTTTGACCTCTCCCGCCAGCGAGCGGTTGGTCGCGCAAATCAGGCGAAAGTCCGTCGAGCGCCGCAGGGTGCTGCCAATGCGGCAAAAACTGTGGTCTTGCAGCACGCGCAACAAACTGCTTTGCAGCTTGGGGCTCATGTCAGCAATTTCATCCAGAAACAGGTTGCCGCCATTGGCCTTTTCAAAATAACCGGCGGTCGCCTGGGAAGCCCCGGTAAAAGCCCCTTTTTCATAACCGAACAACAAGCTTTCCAGCAAGGACTCGGGCAAGCCACCACAATTCACCTCGAGAAAAGCCTGGTTGGCTCGCTGGCTATGCGCATGGATGTACCTGGCCATCACGTCCTTACCGGTTCCGCTTTCCCCCTCCAGCAAGACCGTGGTGTCCAAACCAGCCACTTGCTGCAGCTGACCCAGCAAGCGCGCCATAGCCGCCGACTGTCCGATCACCATGGGGGCACCCGAGGCCTTGGCCAGGCAGCTGCGCAAGGTGTCAATTTCCCGGTAGGCTGCGTCAATCTCAAGTGCTTTCCCGATCACGGCCTCCAGGGCCTCCAGGTCTTCGAAAGGTTTGGTCAGGTAATCAAAAAGACCCTCGCGCACGGCGGCCACGGCATCGCGCACATCGGCAAAGCCGGTCATCAGAATGGCCACCATGCGTGGCCGCTGGGCACGAAACTCGCGCAACAAGTCCAGTCCCTGGTGGCGTGGCAGGCGTTGGTCCATCAAGACCAGATTGAAGTCATGCGTGGCGAACAAGCGCCGCGCCTCATCCCCCTCACTGGCCAGGTGGACGTGGGCCGAAGTGCGAAGCATCTGCTCCAGCAGTGTTCGGGTGTAACGGTCGTCATCAACGACCAGAATCTTGGGCAACATGAGTGGGCTAGGAGTGGGTAGGTACTGGATCGGTCGTGGTGGTTTGCGGCAACCAAACCGCAAATTGCGTGCCACCCTCGGGCAAATTTTCAACGGTGACAAAACCCTGGTGCAGCAAGGCCACATGTTGCACCACCGGCAGCCCCAGGCCCGTGCCTTCGTGGCGGGTGGTGAAAAACGGCGTGAACACCTTGCCCAGGATTTCGGGCGCAATGCCCTTGCCATGGTCACGAACGGCCAGACGCCAGCCTGGTGCGCCTGTTTCGGGGTGTGGCTGGGCTTGCAGACTGATCACCACCGGACTTTCATCGTCGGTGGCCTGCGCGGCATTGAGCAGCAAGTTGAACAAGGCATGGCGCAGCAGGATGGCGTCCATCAGCAGCACCACCTTTTCTTCGGGAAACACCAACTCGACAGGCATCTGGTGGCGCAGGGTCTGACGAAACATCAACACGGTCTCTTCAACCACCTGGGCCAGATCGGTAGGATGGCATTCGAATTTGGACACCTTGGCAAAACGCAGCATGGACGCAATGAAAGCATGACAGTCCTGCCCGGCGTGTCGGATTTCGGCCAGAAGTTCGCTTGTCCGCTGCGGGTTGCCCGTTTCGCGCTGCGCCAACTGGGTCAGGTTCACCACCCCGACCAGCGGGTTGTTGAGTTGGTGCGCGATCTCGCCCACCATGGTGCCCAGCGCCGACAGCTTTTCAATTTGCAGAATGCGGGCATGTTCGGTGCCCACGCGCAGCAACTGGTGTTCCAGATCATGCTGACGCTGGTAGTCGCGCTCCACCCGGTCCAGCGCAAAATAAAAGAGCCCCAGAACAAAAGCGCCCACCAGCAGACTCATCAGCGTCACGCCCGTGATGGAGCGCTGAAAGCTTTTCTGCAAGCCGGTGATGTCGCGCATCACCACCAGATCGCCAATGCGCCGGCCACTCGAATCATCAAGCGACAACATGGCCAGATGCAGGGTTTGATCGTCCTGTTTGAAAACATGGGTGACACCGGTACGCAAGGCGGCCAAGACGGACTCGTTCATGGCCGCCGGGGGATGTTCCCGGGTGTTTGCCACCACGACCTGCTGCTCAAAGCGATTCCAGTTGCCCTGCCTCTGAAGCAGGGCCAAGCCGTGATGCCACTGTTGGGCTGGCAGAAATTCCTTATCCACCAGCACAAACAAGTCAACCGTCAGGGTTTTATGAATTTCATCCAGCAGGTGACCAATTTCCTCGCCCATCTCGACATACCCCACCACCCCTTGTGCACTTTGCCAGGGGGCCACCAGGCGCAGCGTCAGGGTTCCCAGGGCGCCCAATTCCAGGCCATGAATGGGCACATTGCGCTGTCGCGCCTGCACCGTGGTGTCACGCGTGATGACATCGCCGTACTCGTCCGGGCTATGGATCCGCACAAGATTCACCAATTCCGGACTGTTGAAGTACAAGTGGGTAATGCGGTAGTCGTCTTGCAGGCTTTGAAACAGCGGCCCTGCCTCACGCAACAAGGCACGGCGATCCTGGCTAGAAAACGCCGCCGTGAGGGCCGGAATTCCCTGCATGGTGTGCACCACGGCACGCATCAGCTTGGTGTCCTTGTCCAGCTTTTGGTCGACCAACTTGGCGACCGCCGAGACCCGCTCGGACAAGGCGCGGTCGCGGGTCTGCACCTGCAAAAAATACGCCGTGGTCACAAAGGCCATCAAAATGAAGGCCAATACCAGGGCAAACGGCCACATCAAGGCGGCTTTCACACGACGCGGGGAAGAAACAGATGTTTTTAATTTCACAAGCAAAGTGTGCCTGCAAGCCGACGCTCTGACAAGCGGGTTCGCCGATGCATTCAAAATACGATAAATTCAGAGCTTGATGGATTTCACCGTGCACCCCACCGACCCCAACACCAATGCCGCGCACAGCCGCCTGGCGCGCATCGCCCTGGCGCGCCAGCGCCTCATGCACGACGGCCAGGCCGCCACGCCGGGTTGGGTCGCGCCATGGGTTGAACGCTCCTGGCAGCGCTGCCTGAATTCGGGCTTGCAGCCCGCCAGCGCAGTCCAGTTTTCGCAGGTCAGCGCGCCCTTGCTGCGCTACACACTGGAAGCCAACCACAGCTTGATTGCCGCAGCACAACCCATGCTGCAGAACCTGGCGCGCGCCATTGTCAACACCCGCTACTTTGCCATCCTGACCAATGCCGACGGTGTGGTGGTCGATGCCTGTGGCGCCATCGACCACGCCGACCCGCGCGCCCACCTGATCACCCGGGTCGGCACCGACCTGTCCGAGCGCAGCATGGGCACGACCGCCATTGGCACCACGCTGGCCGAATTACAGCCGGTCTGGCTGCACCGTGGCGAGCATTTTTTTGACCAGACTTCCGTCTACAGCTGCGCTGGCGCCCCGCTGCTGGGTCCCGATGGCGCGTGTGTGGGCATGCTCGATGTGACCGGGGTCGACGCGCAGGAGCGCCCTGAACTCAAGCACCTGGTCATGCAGTCGGCCAGCAAGATCGAAAACGCCCTGCTCACGGCCCAAGCCCACGCCCTGTTGCTGCGCCTGAACTGGCCCGGCAATGCCCTGGGCAGCGACGCCGATGGCCTGCTGTGCCTGGATGCCGAGGGCTGGATCACCGGGGCCAACCCGGTGGCGCGCCAAATGGTGCCTGGCCTGGCTGCACCCAGCCAGGCGCCCATCCACGTCAGCGAGGTCTTTGGCATGCCGTTCGAGCCCTTGTTCGACGCCGCCAAACGCCCCGGCAAGCCGATCGAATTGCCGCTCTGGAGCGGTCTGCGCCTGCAGGCCCAGGCCGTCAGCCGCGCCGATGAAGCCCACACACTGCAAGCCGGCAGCCGTGCCGCGCCAGCGCTGGCGCTGCGCGAGGTCGAAGCCGTCATGATCCGCAAAGCGGTCGAAGAGGCCCGTGGCAATGTCGGTCAGGCGGCGCGCGCCCTGGGCATCAGCCGCGCCACGCTGTACCGCAAACTCGGGCAGAAACCGGCATGACACGCCACCGCTTGTTGTCTCTGTTGCTGGCATTTTTTGCGCTCACGGCAAGCGCACTCGGCCAGGCGGCGAGCGCCCGGGTGGCCGCCGCCGCCGACTTGCGCTTTGCCTTCAAAGAACTGCAGCCGCTGTTCCAGAAAAGTTACCCCGAGCACCGGCTGGACCTCATCATGGGTTCCTCGGGCAAGTTCATGCAGCAAATCGAAAACGGCGCGCCCTTCGACATTTTTTTCTCGGCCGATGTGAGCTACCCGCAAAAATTGGTCGCCAGCGGCATGGCGGTGACACCGGTCACACGCTACGCTGTCGGGCGCATCGTGCTTTGGAGCGCCAGGGTCGATGCCAGCCAACTGAGCCTGCAAAGCCTGACCCGGCCCGAGTTTCGCAAGATTGCGATTGCCTCGCCAGACCATGCCCCTTACGGCGCACGCGCCAAAGAAGCGCTGCAACACGCCGGCCTGTGGACCGTGCTGCAGCCCAGGCTGGTGTTCGGTGAAAACATTTCACACACCGCCCAACTCATTGACAGCCAGGCGGCCGAGGTCGGCATCATCGCCCTGTCACTGGCCCTGAACGACACACTCAAGGCCAAAGGCGGCTACTTTCTGATACCAGCCCACATCCACCAGCCGCTGGAGCAGGCCTTTGTCATCACGCGTCATGGTCAAAACAACCCGGCCGCCCGGGCCCTGGTCCAATTCATGGGCACGCCCGAGGCACGCGCGGTGCTGCAGCGCAACGGCTTTGGCCTGGTCGCCGAGGCCCGGCCATGAGTTTTGCCGGCATGTCCCCCGGTGAATGGCAGGCCATCTGGCTAACCGCCAAGCTGGCCGGCCTGACCACGCTCATCCTGCTGCTGCTGTCGGCGCCGCTGGCCTGGTGGCTGGCGCGCTCGCGTAGCCGCTGGGTCAACGGCGTCACCGCCCTGGTGTCGCTGCCGCTGGTGTTGCCCCCGACCGTGATCGGTTTTTATTTGCTGATCGTGCTCGGGCCGCAGGGGGCGGTGGGCGGCGCGCTGGAACAAATCGGCTTGCAGCACCTGGCGTTCAGCTTCTGGGGCATTCTGGTCGGCTCGGTCATTTACTCGCTGCCCTTTGCGGTGCAGCCCTTGCGCGAAGCCTTCGGTGCCATCGACCCGCGCCTGCTCGATGCCGCCGCCACCCTGCGCGCCAGTGCGCTGGACCGCTTTTTCAGCGTGGTGCTGCCACTGTCGCGCGGCGGCATCCTGACCGCCGTGGTCATCACCTTTGCCCATACCGTGGGTGAGTTTGGGGTCATTGCCATGCTGGGTGGCAGCATTGCCGGTGAAACCCGGGTGGTGTCGATCGCCATTTACGACTACACCCAGTCGCTGGAATACGGCGCAGCGCATCGGCTGTCAGCCGTGCTGCTGGGCTTTTCGTTCCTGACCCTGCTGCTGTTTTACGCCATCAACCAGCGCATGATGAACCCGCTCAAACCGCGCTGACCGACCGCACACCATGATTGAAGGCCAACTGACACTGAAAAAGGGGAACTTTACCCTGCAAAGCGGCGCCTTTTCCTTTGCCGCCCAAGGCATCAGCGTGTTGTTTGGCCGCTCGGGGTCAGGCAAAAGCACGCTGTTGCGCGCCATCGCCGGGCTTGACGCCGACACCCGCGGTCAACTGCGTTTCAACGACGAGACCTGGCAAAACCAGGCCTGGCGCCTGCCCACCACCCAGCGCAACATCGGTTTTGTGTTTCAGGACGCCGCGCTGTTTCCGCACCTGACGGTGCGCGGCAACCTCGACTACGCCTGCCAACGCGCTCCGGCAGCGCCCGCTGGTGCGCTGCAAAAAATGGCCGAGCGCGTGGGCATCAGTCACCTGCTGGATCAGGCCGTGACCACGCTCTCAGGCGGCGAGCGCCAGCGCGTGGCCATGGCGCGCGCGCTGCTGTCGCAGCCCCGCCTGCTGTGCATGGACGAGCCCCTGTCGGCGCTCGACTGGCAGGCCAAGTCCGAACTGCTGGCCTTGATCGATGCACTGGCGCAGGAAACCGGCCTGCCGGTGCTGTACATCACGCACGCGCCGCGTGAAGTGGAACGGCTGGCCACGCGCGTGATCTTCATGGCGGACGGGCGCATCGAGTGCATCGAGACCCTGCGCGAGGCACTGGCCCGACCCGACTCGCCGCTGTTTGAGCAGGAAGGCCCGGTGAGCGTGTTGCAGGGTCGCCTGCAGTCCACAGACGTCCACGGCCTGGCGACGTTTGGCAACGCAGATCTGCAGTTGCGCCTGAGCCTGGCGCCGGGCGCCAGCGCCTCGGCCACCCGCCTGCGCGTGCTGGCACGGGATGTCAGCCTGGCCACGCAGCAGCCGCAGGGCCTGAGCATTCTGAACCAGTTGCCCGTTACCCTAAGCGCCCTGCATCCGGGCGCGCCGGGCCGCGTCACGGTGGTGTGTCAACTGGCCGACGGTCAGGCGCTGCTGGCCGAGATCACGCGTTATTCGTGCGACAGCCTGGGGCTGCGCCCCGGCATGCAGGCTTTTGCCTTGATCAAATCGGTGGCTTTGATGGACTGAAACTCTGATGTCAGTACAAAATACAAGAACTTTTCGGCGTCAGGATTGATCCTGGTCCAGCCACTTACGGATGCTTGGTGGCTGGTACGTGTCAAACCGATCAAGCAACACATGCGACGTCTGCTCGACGATCAGCAATGAACGGTGCTGCGGCTTGAGAAACTGTTCGGCCGCCGCGTGATCGAGAAAAGTAATCAGCGCATCGTAGTAGCCTGCCACGTTGAGCAAGCCGCAGGGCTTGGCGTGGATGCCAAGCTGAGCCCAGGTCCAGATTTCAAAAATTTCCTCAAACGTGCCGATGCCACCCGGCATGGCGATGAAGCCGTCGGAGAGTTCGGCCATCAGGGTTTTGCGCTCATGCATGGACTGCGTCACGTGGAGTTCGGTCAAATGCCGGTGCACCACCTCCTTGCGCGCCAGACCTTGCGGGATCACGCCCACGGCCCGGCCGCCAAGCGCCAGCACGGTGTCGGCAACCAGCCCCATGAGCCCAATGCTGGCACCGCCATACACCAGCCCCAAGTCGCGCGCCACCAACGCCTCGCCGAGTGCGCGCGCAGCAGCGGCATAAGTTTCGAGCCGACCCGGGCTGGAGCCACAGTAAACGCAGATATTGTTCATGGTTTGATTATGGCAACGTCGCACCCGCGCGCGGGCCACCGCCGTGGGATGCAGCCAGGGTCGGGCGCCATCACACAGCGCTGGCTGGCACAATCGGCGGCTCTGACATGGCGCACCATTGCTGCCCCCTTTCTTTTGCTTCATGACCACCTCTTCCGACCCAAGGCCAGCCCCGCAGGCACCCCCCAGTTCAGTGCTCTCGCTCTCGGTGCCGGTGGCCATGGGTTATGTGCCGCTGGGCATGGTGTTCGGCTTCCTGTTTGTGCAGGCGGGTGCGCCCTGGTGGCTGGCTGTGGTAGCCAGCGTGCTGGTGTTTGCCGGTGCCGCCCAGTTCATGATGGTGCCGATGCTGGCTGCGGGCTTGCCCTGGGCGTCGATTGCGCTGGCCACACTGGTGGTGAACCTGCGCCATGTTTTTTATGGACTGTCGCTGCTGGACAAGCTGCCCGCCAAGCCCTGGGCACGCTGGTACCTGGTGTTTGCCCTGACCGACGAGACCTATTCGGTGCTGACCACCCTGCCACCCGGCACCAGCACGCGCCAGATGGTCACGGTGGCACTGCTCAACCAGGGTTGGTGGGTGTTGGGCACTTTGCTGGGCGCGGTGATCGGGGCGCAGGCGCAGATCTCGCTGGTGGGGCTGGACTTTGCGCTGGCCGCCCTGTTTGCCGTGCTGGCGGTCGAGCAGTGGCGCAGCGCCCACTCCAGCGCACCGCTATGGGTGGCGGTGCTGAGTTATGCCATCGCCTGGGCGCTGCTGCCGCAACAAGCCCTGTTGACCGCCATCGGCCTGAGCGTGCTGGCCGGGCTGGTCTGGCGCAAATCGGCTGCCCGCGAGGTACCACGATGATCGACATCCCCTATGCCATTGGCGCCATCGCGGCCATGGCCGTGGTCACCTTCGGGCTGCGCGCCTTGCCCTTTCTGGCGGCACGTTTCCTGCAAATGAGCCCGCTGGTGCAGCAACTCGGGCGCTTTTTGCCGCTGGCCATCATGACCCTGCTGCTCTTGCACACATTGGTCGGCCATGCCCGCGACAACCCGTCAGGCCCCTGGGCCGAGGGCCTGGCGGTGGCCACCGTGCTGGCCTTGCAGTGGTGGAAAAAACACCCGCTGCTGAGCATTCTGGCGGGCACGGCCTTGTATGTGCTGCTGCGCAACTGGGGCCGGTAACAAGCTCCGACAAGAGACTATTTCACCGCATTCGGAAAAAACAGCTGCTCACCGCCAATCTTGTAGCTGGCAATCGCCACCTGCCCGGCACTACCGGTTACCCAGTCGACGAACTTCTGACCCTCAGCCGCCTTCACGTGCGGGTGTTTGGCGGAGTTCACCAGCATCACGCCATATTGGTTGAACAGGCGCTTGTCGCCTTCGACCAGCACTGTCAAATTACCCCGGTTCTTGAAGCTGAGCCAGGTGCCGCGGTCGGTGAGCACATAGGCGCCGGTGCTGGAAGCCATATTGAGCGCAGGGCCCATGCCGCAACCGCAGGCCTTGTAGCCGCTGCCTTGCTTGTCGGCCAGCTCCGCCATTTTCCAGAAACGCAACTCGGCGGCGTGGGTGCCGCTCTTGTCGCCGCGCGAGATGAATTCGGCATGGGCCGCGGCAATTTTCCTGAGCGCCTCGACCACGTCCCGGCCTTTGACCCTGACCGGGTCCGCAGCCGGGCCGACCACCACGAAGTCGTTGTACATCACCGCCAGGCGCCTCACGGCAAACCCTTCAGCCACCACTTTTTCCTCGGCCACCTTGTCATGCACGAACAGCACGTCGGCGTCACCGCGGCGACCCATGTCGATGGCCTGGCCGGTGCCCAGCGCCACCACTTTCACGTCGATGCCGCTGACCTTCTTGAACTCGGGCAGCAGCACCGAAAACAGGCCCGACTGCTCGGTCGAGGTGGTCGACGCCACCACAATGGACTGGGCCGAAACACCCATGGACAGGACCAGGGCAGTCGCGAGCAGCGCCAGTTT
>JBASJO010000155.1:0-6092 GCA_049655365.1 Rhodoferax sp.
TGGCCGAGCTGCACGCGCTGATGCCGTTCAAGGCGCCGCCCGACATGAGCCGCTACGTGCTGTCGCCGATGCCCGGGCTGCTGGTCGATGTGGCGGTGCAGGTGGGCCAGAAGGTGCAGGCCGGGGAACGTGTGGCCGTGATCGAGGCCATGAAGATGGAGAATGTGCTGTTTGCTGCTGCCGACGGCGTGGTGGGCAAGGTGCTGGCTGCCAAGGGCGAAAGCCTGACCGTGGACCAGCCGATCGTGGAGTTTGTATGAGCCAGCGTCCGTTCAAGGTGCTGGGCATCCAGCAAATCGCCATTGGGGCAACAAGCAAGACGCGCCTGCAAAAGCTCTGGGTCGAGATGCTGGGACTGGAAGTCACTGGCACCTTCCAGAGCGAGCGCGAAAACGTCGATGAAGACATCTGTGCCATGGGGGTCGGCCCGTTCAAGGTCGAGGTCGACCTGATGCAGCCCATGGACATCGACAAGAAACCTGCCGTGCACGCCACACCGCTGAACCATGTGGGCCTGTGGATCGACGACCTGCCCAAGGCGGTGGATTGGCTCACGGCGCAGGGCGTGCGTTTTGCGCCAGGGGGCATCCGCAAGGGGGCCGCAGGCTTTGACATCTGCTTTTTGCACCCCAAGGCCAACGACGAATTTCCCATTGCCGGGGAGGGCGTGTTGATCGAAATGGTGCAGGCGCCACCCGAGGTGGTGGCGGCGTTCGCCAAACTGGCGGCTTAATCCGCCGCTTCGCGCTTGGCCCGGGCCCGGGCCAGCGCGGCTTCGATCACGGCGCGTTTTTTGTCCAGCACGACCGGGTCGGTGTGCTGCGAGTGGGCGGCCAGGTCGGACAGCTTCAGCAGCGCTTTTTCTTCAAGCCTTTTGCCATTTTCAAGCGCTTTACGCTGGCTGTTGAGCTTGTGGAATTCGTAGCGCTGACGAGCTTCTTCTGCTTTCTGCTGTGACCACGCGGCCCAACCGGTGGCGCTGCCTGTCACATTCTCAACTTCAATGCAGTCCACCGGGCACACTGGCAGGCACAACTCGCAGCCGGTGCAATAGGGCTCGATCACGGTATGCATCAGCTTGTTGGCGCCCACGATGGCATCGACCGGACAGGCCTTGATGCACAGCGTGCAGCCAATGCACCAGGCCTCGTCGATAAAAGCCACCGTGCGCGGCCCCTCCAGACCGTTTTCCGGATTCAGCGGCTTGGCTGCACGCCAGGTTAGCGTGGCCAGGCGCTCGACCCCGGCAGCACCGCCAGGTGGGCACTGGTTGATGTCGGCGCTGCCTTCATGCAAGGCCTGCGCATAAGCCGCACAGTCCGGGTAGCCGCAGCGGGTGCACTGGGTTTGCGGCAATGCCGCCAGGATGTCGGCTACGCAGGGTTTCATCCGTGGCGTTGGGTCGGCCGCTTGCGGGCCGGTTTGGCGGGTTCGGCCACGCTGGTCACGGGTTCGCTCACAGCCGCCTTGCTGACGGCAGCAGGGGCGGCAGGCTTGGCTTTAGCAGGCGCAGTCTTCGCCTTGACCACAGCTTTGCGGATGGGTTCGGGGCGCTTGTCGCGCAGCTTAATTTCAGCCGTGGCGGGTGCTTCGGGCAAGACAAAGGCCGGTGCCGGTTCTGGCAGTTCGGACTTCGGTGGGGTCAACACGGTTGCGGACGGACTGGCCACCACCACTGGGACTTCGACCACGGGTTTGGGCTGGTAAGACAGAATGAAGTCCTTGACCTGCGGGTAAACCACGTCGCGCCAGCGACGACCGGCAAAAATGCCATAGTGGCCCGCGCCCTCCACCTCAAGGTGGCGCTGGTCTTTCTTGCTGACACCGGTGCAAATGGTGTGCACCGCAGCCGTTTGGCCAGAGCCTGAAATGTCGTCGAGCTCACCCTCAACCGACAACAGGGCGGTGTTGTGGATGTCTTCGGGGCGCACGCGTTCTACGGTGCCGTCGACACCCTTGACGTCCCAGGTGCCGTTGACCAGGTTGAACTCCTGGAACACGACCTTGATGGTGTCCAGGTAGTACGGCGCATCCATGTCGAGCACGGCGTTGTACTCGTCATAAAACTTGCGGTGGGCGTCGGCACTGGCGTCGTCTCCCTTGATCAGGTCCTTGAAGTAGTCGTAATGGCTGCGCGCATGGTTGCTCGGGTTCATGGCGACAAAGCCGGAGTGCTGCAAGAAGCCGGGGTAAACCTTGCGCCCGGCACCGGGGAAGCGGGTGGGCACGCGGTAAATCACGTTGTGCTCAAACCACTCGATGCTCTTGTTCATGGCCAGGTTGTTGACCGCGGTGGGAGACAGGCGGGCGTCAATCGGGCCGCCCATCATGACCATGCTCAAGGGCGTCAGTTCACCCCGGCTGGCCATCAGCGACACCGCGGCGAGTACTGGCACGGTGGGCTGGCAGACACTCATGACGTGGCAGTTGCCATAGCGGCTTTGCACGTGACGAATGAACTCCTGCACGTAGTTGATGTAGTCGTCCAGGCTAAAACCACCCTCGGACGTGGGCACCAGACGGGCATTGGTCCAGTCGGTGATGTAGACCTTGTGGTCCTTCAGCATGGTTTTTACGGTGTCGCGCAGCAAGGTGGCATAGTGGCCCGACAGCGGCGCCACGATCAGCACCGCAGGCTGGTCCTTGAGCTTGGTCAACGTACCCTGGTCGTCGGTGAAACGCTTGAAACGGCGCAGTTCGCAAAAGGGCTTCTTGAGCTCGATGCGCTCATGAACCGCCACCTCGACGCCGTCCACATCGACGGTACGCAGACCAAATTCAGGCTTCTCGTAGTCCTTGCCCAAGCGGTGCATCAAGTCGTACCCGGCGGAAATACGTTGCGACAGAGGATGCTGGCCAAACACGGACAGCGGATTGCCATACACCTTGGCGGCAGACTGGGCCAGGTCAGTGAATGGCTCCATCAAAGAACGTTGCGCTTCGTAGAATTTGTATAGCACGGGAATTCACCTTGTAAGAAAATGTTGCAGTGCAATATAACAGGTCTTGAGATGTTGCGTCTCTGGCCTGCCGAACGATCCAGGGCCGTGAATGATAAATGTTCAAAGACGCCACTGAACCCCCATTCCTGTGCTCAGGAAACAAGGGGCTTGCGCTGCGCCAGTTGTCGGGCCAATGCACTCAGGGCCTGGTAGGCCTGGCCTGCACTGGGGTTCCACTGTTGCACAGCCTGACCCTGTGCGGCCACCAGTGCCGCGTCGCCACGGGCAGCCGGACCGGTCAGGGCGGCTTGCGGCCCCAGGCGGGTGATGTTATCGACGGCATTCTGCAGCAGGCTGGCGCGCAAGTGCTGCACCATGGGCTGGGGCATGCCGCTGTTCTGCCAAAGCTGTTCTGCCAGGTCTTGCAGCACCGGCAAAAAGTTGGTGGCAAAGATGGCGCCGGCGTGGTAGAGCATCTTGTCCTGCGTTCGCACGTCAAAGCACCGGGCACCCAGGCGGGTAAAAAGAGTCCGCAATTCAGCCAGGGCCTGTGCCTCTCCTTCGAGCGCGCAGGGCGTGCCGGCAAACTGCTGCAGCGCCAGAGCCGGGCTGGCAAAGCTCAGCAGGCAGTGCGCACTGGCCACGCGCCAGCCTTTGTCCTGCAGGGGTTTGAGCAGGTCGGCGCTCAAGGCACCGCTGGCATGAAACACCGTGGCGGGCGGCAAGTGGTCGCACGCGGCCAAGGTCGTCGCGACGGGCGCGATCTGTGCGTCCGGTACCGCCAGCATCCACAAGTCTGCCGGGCGCATGTCGATCATGTGCCCAATGGCGCGACCCGAGCCCACAAAGGCCAGGGCCTGCTCTGCGGAGGCCTGGCTGCGCGTCAGCACGTCCTGCACCCGGATCTGACCCTCCTGGGCCAGCAGTCGGCCCAGGGTTTGGCCGACCCGGCCACCGCCGATCAGGTTGATGGTTTTCAAGACCTGCCGGCCTTAGAGGACCTTGGCAATGCTGGCGCAGACGTAGTCGATGTTCTTGCTGGTCCGGGCCGCCACGCACATGCGGCCGGTGTCGGTGCCATAGACACCAAACTCATTGCGCAGGCGCACCATCTGGTCTTTGCTGAGGCCCGAGTAGCTGAACATGCCGATTTGCTGGGTGATGAAGCTCATGTCCTGCTTGACGCCGGCGGCCTTGAGGCCGTCCATCAGTTTTTGCCGCATGGCCTTGATGCGCACGCGCATCTCGCCCAGTTCAGCTTCCCACTGCGCGCGCAGTTCCGGCGAGTTCAGCACGGCGGTCACGATGGCGCCGCCGTGGGTCGGCGGGTTGCTGTAGTTGGTGCGGATCACGATCTTGAGCTGGCTCAGCACGCGGCCCATTTCTTCCTTGTTCTCGCACACCACGCTCAGGGCGCCAACACGCTCACCGTACAGGCTGAAGCTCTTGCTGAAGCTGGTGGCCACAAAAAACAACAAGCCGGCGGCGACAAACTTGCCGATCACGGCGCCATCTTCCTTCAGGCCGTAGCCAAAGCCCTGGTAAGCCATGTCAAGGAAAGGCACCAGGTTTTTGGCCTTGACCACGGCAATCACCTGGTCCCATTGGGCCGGGGTGATGTCGTAGCCGGTGGGGTTGTGGCAGCAGGCGTGCAGCACCACGACGGTGCCGGCGCTGGCTGCGTTCAGGTCGGCCAGCATGCCGTCGAAGTTGAGCGCACGGGTGGCGGCGTCGTAATAGCGGTAAGACCCGACGGTGAAACCGGCGTTGGTGAACAGTGCGCGGTGGTTTTCCCAGCTCGGGTCACTGATCAGCACCTTGGCGCCGGGGCTGACGTGTTTCAAAAAGTCGGCGCCGACCTTGAGGCCACCGGTGCCACCGATCGCCTGAATGGTAGCCACGCGGCCCGAGGTGACAGGCTCGCTGTCCGCACCAAAAACCAGCGCCTTGACGGCGGCATCATAGGCGGCAATGCCGTCGATGGGCAGGTAGCCATGCGGCTTGGGTGCGTCCATCATGGCTTTTTCAGCGGCCAGCACACAGCCTAGCAAAGGCAGCTTGCCGTTGTCGTCGAAGTACACGCCCACGCCCAGGTTGACCTTGGCGGGGTTGGTGTCGGCGTTGAATTGTTCGTTCAAGCCCAGAATCGGGTCGCGCGGGGCCATTTCGACAGCGGAAAAAAGTGACATGACAAAAGTCCTGTGAGAGGTTGTGAAAGTGGCCACCCGGCCACTGGTAGTAACCCTGCATTTTACCGACGCACGGATGCCGCCGGCGTCTTCGCTAAACTCAATTGATGGTTACTGTGTTGAAGTGCTTGGAGATGACAAATGGAACAAGTGGATTGTGTGGTGGTGGGCGCCGGTGTGGTGGGCCTGGCGGTGGCGCGTGCGCTGGCGTTGCAGGGGCGCGAAGTGCTGGTTCTGGAAGCGGGCAACGCGTTCGGCACCGGCACCAGTTCACGCAACAGCGAAGTCATTCACGCCGGTATTTACTACACGCCGGGGTCGCTCAAAGCGCGTCTGTGTGTGCAGGGCAGGACGCTGTTGTATGACTATTGCCAGGCGCGCGGCATCAGTCACCGCCGTTGCGGCAAACTGCTGGTGGCGACCGACCTGGCACAAGTGGCGCAGTTGCAGGGCATTGCTGACCAGGCCTTGCGCAACGGCGTGACGGATCTGGCATTCTTGAGCGCTGATGAAGCACGCAAACTGGAGCCAGAACTGCGGTGCCATGCCGCCCTGCTGTCGCCCAGCACCGGCATTATTGACAGCCATGGCCTGATGCTGGCGCTGCTGGGCGACCTGGAAAACGCGGGCGGTGTGCTGGCGCTCAATTCGCCTTTGGCGAGTGCGCGGGTCGGTCCGTCCGGTCTTGAACTACAGGCCGCTGATGGCACCCGATTGCAGGCCAAAACCGTCATCAACGCAGCGGGTTTGCAAGCGCCGGCGCTGGCCGCCCGCTTTGCCGGGCTGGACCCGCAGTTCGTGCCGCAAGCGTTCTACGCCAAGGGCAACTATTTCACCCTGGCCACAAGGGCACCGTTCTCGCATTTGATCTACCCGGTACCCCAAGCCGCCGGGCTGGGTGTGCACCTGACGCTGGACCTGGGCGGCCAGGCCAAGTTTGGCCCCGATGTGCAATGGGTGG
>JBASJO010000156.1:0-3433 GCA_049655365.1 Rhodoferax sp.
CTGCAGGACTACCTGCAGATGGGCTGGCAGGGGGCTCCGGAGCCGCAGCAGCAACCGTTGCAGGCGTTCTCTGAAGCCTACTTTTTACAGGACTCGCCCTTTGCGAGCTACGCCCACGACTGGGCACGGGTGCATGAACAGACCGTCATTGCGAACGAAGTGAAGCAATCCATGAGTGCTGAATGCATGGATCGCCACGCTACGCTCGCGATGACGGTTCAAGGTTCGTATGCCATACCGGACCACTTAACGCTGGCCGATTTGCGGCAACTGCTGCGCCAGCCGGTCGAGGTGTTCTTCAAGTCGCGCCTGCGGGTCCGGCTTGACACCCTGGAAGAGCTGGAACAAACCGAGGAGCCCTTCGCGCTCAATGGCCTGGAACAGTACCAGGCGGGCCAGGCGCTGCTTGACGCGGCTGAGCTGCCACAGGCGCTGGAAAAACTACGACTGTCGGGCCAACTGCCGATGGCCGCCTTTGGCCAGCGCCTTGCCGCCGAATTGCAGGCCAAAACACAAGTGGTGCTGGACCGGCAAGGCGAGTGGACGCTGCGGTATCCTGAGCCTCTGCCGGCGCAGTCGATTGACCTGCAGGTCGCAGGTATCACTTTCACCGGCACGCTGGCGGGGCTTTACCACGGGGAAGGCGGCTGGCTGCAAATGACCCAGCGCGTTGGCGCCGTGCTGGAGGGTGACAAAGAGGCGCGCACGGCACGCGTCCATGTGGTGGTCGGCTTGTGGGTGCTGCATCTGGCCGCCTGCGCCAGCGCCATGCCGCTGACCAGCGTGCAACTGGGGCTGGACGGCCAGGTGGTCTTTGCCCCCCTGCCCCAGGCCGACGCCCTGCGCATGTTGCAGGGGCTGGTCACGGCCTACCTGGCCGCGTGGGAGCGCCCGCTGCCGGTGGCCTGCAAATCCGCCTGGGCCTACCTGCAAGCCCAGGCGCAGGCAGACCGGCTTGCACTCACCGACCCCGACAAGGAAACTAAAGACCCGCATGAGGTGGCCCAGGCCGTCTTTGAAGGTGCGCACCGCGCGGGTGAACGCGCCGAGTCGGCCTACCTGGCGCGTGCGTTCGAAACTTATGACGAGATCGAGGCCGAGTTGCCGGCCTGGGCCGTGCGCCTGTACGGCGACATGGCCCGGCACCTTCAACTGACCCCAAGCGAGGGCGGGAACACATGAGCGAGATCAAAAAACTCGACCCCCTGACCCTGCCTTTGAGCGGCCTGCAGGTGATCGAGGCCTCGGCTGGCACCGGCAAGACCTGGACGCTGGCGGCGCTGTATGTGCGCCTGGTGCTGGGCCATGCGCCCGGCGGCAGCAACGCCGACTGGGGCTTGTACCCGCCGCAAATCCTGGTCATGACCTTCACCGATGCCGCCACGGCCGAGTTGCGCGGGCGCATCCGCGCGCGCCTGGCGCAGGCAGCGCGCTACTTTCATCATGGCGAGCAGCCCGGGATCGAGGTCGATGATTTCCTGCGCGCGCTGCGCGCTGAGATCGATGCCGGTCAATGGCCTGCCTGCGCCGGGCGGCTCGACGTGGCCGCCCAGTGGATGGACGAAGCCGCCATCTTCACCATCCACGGCTGGAGCAGCCGGATGCTCAAGACCCACGCCTTCGACAGCGCCAGCCTGTTCCAGCAAAGCCGCGTTGAAGACAGCGCACGGCTCAAGCTGACTGCGGTGCAAGACTATTGGCGCAAGTGGTTTTACCCGCTGTCGGCCGACCAGATCGGCGCCTTGCAGGCAGTGGCCAGCAGCCCGCAGGAGTTGCTGGACCAACTGGGACCCCTCTGGGCCAGGGAAGACAAGGCGCCGCATTCAGCCACCGCGCCGGAGCTGGGAGCCTGGGCGGCAGGGCGTTCTGCGCAGGTAAAAGGAGGAGCCCGCAGGGCGGGGGACACGCAGCAGAACGCTCTGCCGCCCAGGCTCCTGGCGCCCGATGCCATCATCCGGGCCTGGGGGCTCTGGCACACCCAATGCCAGGACCTCGACAAACTGGCGCACGCTGCTTGTACGGACAACGTGATTGCGCTGCTCCGTGACACCATTGCCGCCAAAAAACTCAAGGCCTATCGGGCCGATTGGCCAGGCAAGCTGGCCGAATGGGGCCAAGGCGGCGCTTTCAGCCAGCTCGACAAAAAAACGCAGGGCGCTGCCATCACGCTACTGCAACGTTTTGCCACGTCACGCCTGCTCGAAAAGGGCTGGGCTGAAGCCGGTCAACACGTCGCCTTTGACCACATCGAGGCCCTCAGCGAGCACCTTGCCGCCGAGCCGCCCGTGGCCGAGCAGTTGCTGGCCCACGCCGCGCATGAGGTGGGCGCCGCCTACCGCAAGGCCAAAGCCCGTCTGGCGCAGTTCGACTTTTCCGACCTGCTGCAAAACCTTTACCGCGCGCTGCAAGCGAAGGATGGCCGCCTGGCAGCAGCCATTCGCCAGCAGTTTCCGGTGGCGCTGGTCGACGAGTTTCAGGACACCGACCCCTGGCAATACGGCGCCTTGAGCAAGATTTATGGCGCCTCTGAAGGCCCACCCCACAGTACCGGCCTGATCATGATTGGCGACCCCAAGCAGGCCATTTACAGCTTTCGCGGCGCCGACCTGGCCACCTACCTGGGCGCCCGCGAGCAAGCCCAGGCGATTCACACCCTGTCGGGCAACTTCCGTTCAACCGCGGGCTTGGTGGCGGCCGTGAACCATGTGTTTGCGCAGGCGGCCCAGCCTTTTGGCGACGTGCCTTATGAGATCGTGACCGCCTGCAATGACAAGGTGCTGCCGCTGCAAGTGGCGGGCCAGACCCAGCCCGCCATGACCGTCTGGCACCTGCACAACGCCAGAATGCCGCGCAAGCCCGTGCTGTTGCGCCAACTGGCCGAGGTCTTTGCCACGCAAATGGTGGGCTTGCTCAATGCGGGTGCCGCCCGCCCCGGCGCCATGGCGGTGCTGGTGAAAAACTGGGTGGAGGCGCGCGCCATTCGCACAGCCCTCTCCAACCGTGGCGTGCGCAGCGTGTATCTGTCGGAGCGCGACAGTGTGTTTGCCACCGCGCAGGCCACCGACCTGTGGCGCATCTTGCGGGCCGTGGCCCAGCCGCGTGACGCCCAATGCATCCGGGCCGCGCTGGCAACCGCGCTTTGGGGCCTGCCCTGGCGCGAGCTGGAAAACCTGTTTCAGGATGAAGTGGCCTGGGACGAGCTCAGCGAACGTTTTCATGGCTGGCAAAAAATCTGGCAGCGCCAGGGCTTCCTGCCGATGCTGCACCATCTGCTGCATGAGCAGTCGATTCCTAAGCGGCTGCTCAACCAGGACAGCACCAACGACAAACGCCAGAACAGCAGCGGCGAACGCCAGCTGACCAACCTGCTGCACCTGGGCGATTTGCTGCAGACCGCCAGCCTGGGTTTGCAGGGCGAAGGCGCGCTGCTGCG
>JBASJO010000157.1:0-8629 GCA_049655365.1 Rhodoferax sp.
TGTCAGAACACATCGCAAGCATGGCACTTTTCCTTGCAGCTGACGACAGTGCCATGTGCACAGCGCAGAATTTCGTGGTTGATGGCGGCTGGGTTTAACTGATTCAGGCTCAGCCGTCTGAGCCAGTGCGCAATGGCCCGTCGCTCTGCGCGGAGTGGCGTGCCAGCAGCGCAAGAGCTGCCGCGAACAACGCGACAAGGCCCAGCGCCACCGGCAGTGTGGTCAGTTGGGCTACTGCTCCGATCATGGGCGGTCCTGATAAAAACCCCAAATAACCCAGGCTGGCGACACCCGCGATGCCATGTGCCGGCGTGATGCCGGGTACGCGCGACGCGCAGGAAAAGAGCACGGGCACGATATTTGAAATACCCAGCCCCACCAGCGCGAAACCTGCCAGCGCTGCCACAGGATGGCCAATGAGCAAGGCAATGAACATCGCTGAAGCAGCCAGAACCCCCCCGGAACTGATCAAAACCATCGCGCCCAATCGTGCACGAATCCGGTCGCCCGCGAAACGGCCAATGGCCATCGCGATCGAGAAAGCCGCATAGGCCAAGGCAGCCAGGGCCTGGGGAGATCCCAGACTTTCACGCAGGTAAAGCACACTCCAATCGTACATGGCCCCCTCTGCCACCAAGCCCAGCGCCGCCATGGTACCGAGCAGGACGATCACGCCATGAGGTCGCATGAAGCTGTGCGCTGTTTCATCTGCGGTGCTGGCTCGGTCTGGCAGCATGGCAGGCACGACCATCACGGTGAGTGCGGCCACGCCAACGGCCACCCAAAGCGTGTGCGTTGTGGCGGCAACGTCCACAACAGCGAGCATGCTTGCCAAGGCCGCACCGAAGAGTCCACCCAGACTGAAAAAACCATGACAGCTCGACATGATGGGCCGCGCATAGGCGGCCTCGACCTCAACAGCATGTGCGTTCATGGCGACATCAAACAGACTGTTAGCCATACCAAATACGAACAGCCCGATAACGCCTGCCAGGTAGCTGGGCAGTTGCAGCAGTACGCCGATCGCCAGAGCGGTCATGAGACCGGCACCCGTGCAGACCCGACGGGCACCGAAGCGCCCAATCAGTGCACCCGCCCAAAGAACCGCAAAGAGCGCACCGACTCCCGCAGCGAGCATCGCCAACGCCACTTCAGCGTCACTCAAGCCATGCAGATACTTGAACGTCGGGACATGAACGCCCCATGTTGCGAAGGACAGACCATTCAGAAAAAAATGCGCGCTGGTTGCCCAGCGTGCTGATCGGGGCGCTGTAAACATCAGTCGGCTCATGCAGTCACCCGCCATCTCAAGTCAGTTAGCAGCCCGTGTTGCCAAGGGCTGCTGAGTACATGCACGCTGCCACCGGGGCCAGATGGCCTATCTCCCCTGATGGCAATGGTCGAAACCAGCTGCAGTCACTTGACGTGGCTGCGCCAGTTGTACTCCTGTTTGAAGCCCAGCAAGCGCTTGATCTTTTCGTTGCTCAGCAAGGTTTCATACTCGCCGAGGGCTTTTTTCACAGGCACCGTGGGATAGAAACGCTTGAGCAATTCAGCCGTCGGCAGATCAGACGAAACATCATCCGCTGCAACGTTCATCACCTCGAAGCCCAGACCGTCCGTATCCACCGCCAAACGCGCTGCAGTGGCCAGGTCACGCGCATCGATATAGCTCCAGGTGATGCGGCGGCGGAAGCCCGGGTCTTTAAAGTACTCGGGAAACTTCGCATAGTCCACCGGGTCAATCACATTGCCGATACGCAGACAGTAAATATCTGAGCCTGTCCGGGCGTGAAATGCCTTGGCCGTGGCCTCATTGATGACCTTGGACATGGCGTAGCTGTCCATCGGATCGACTGGATAGTCTTCATCAAGGGGCAAGTACTCAGGCATGCGGTAGTTGTCGGCGAAGACAATGCCATAGGTCGTCTCGCTGGAAGCGATGATGACTTTCTTGATGCCGTATTTGGCGGCGGCATCCAGCACGTTGTAGGTGCTCATGACGTTGATTCGAAAGACTTCGTTGTCCGGATGCGTCATGATTCGCGGGATGGCAGCGAAGTGGATGATCGCGTCGATCGGTTCTGGTTTGATCGATTCGCTGAACTCGTGCCGCACCGTGGTGCTGCACAAGGCATTGAAGACCTGGCCGGCGTCGGTCAGGTCAGTGATCATGGTGCGGGCCATGGAGTTGGGCAGCACCGTGCGATCCAGATTCATGACCTGGTGGCCGTGATCCAGCAGGTCCTTGACGACCCACTTGCCAGCCATGCCGCTACCGCCAGTGACGATGATGTTTTTTTTCATTGCATTTCCTTTGTTGATGAATGTCAAGATTCAATAAATTGCCAGGGTTTGATAGCCAGTTCAGTGTGCAGCGGCCAAGGCGTCACGCACGGCCTCTACCCCACTTTGCGGCGAGGACAAGACAGGCACCGTCATACCTGTGAGGAATGGCACCAGTCGTGCCATTGACACCTGAGCCAGCACGATCACATCCACTTTGTCGGCAAGGGATTCAATGGTGCGCTTGACGATCTCGTCATGCACCTCGGACTTGCCATCGAGCAACGCCTGGAAAGCCCCTTCCGCCAAGGCTTCCGTCACGTCAATGGATTTCCCCGCAGCCGCTGCCTTCGCACGAATCAAACGAACTGTCGGCTCGAGCGTTGTCTTCACCGTGGCGACCACACCGATCCGCGATCCGGTGGCCACTGCCCGTTCGGCCATGACATCGTCGATCTTGATCAGGGGAATGGATATGGCTGGCCGGGCAGCACTCGCCGCCTCGCCCACCGAAGAGCATGCATTGAGCAGCGCGACAGCACCCATTTGCTGTCCCAATTGCATGTAAGAGAAGATACGCCCTGTGACCGCTTCGGTGAGATGACCTGCCGCCATCACATCATTGAGAAGGCTGTCATCCATGATGTTGACAACGCGCACGTCAGGCAAAATTTGCTGAAACTGCTGCTTGATCGGCTGTACGGTGGCGGGTCCGGTATGCACAACAACGACGGTTTTCATAAAAAATTCCTTGTAAATAAAATAAGCTGAATTAGGCGGCGGCAGCTTCCATGACCGCATGCTGCGTGGCTTGCTGGCGCGACAGATCGGCTGTCATGACGCCCTCGCGCAAAACGATCACGCGGTCACTGACCGCCAGGACTTCCGGCAAGTCCGAAGACACAACGATGACTGCCATGCCTCCTGCTGCCAACTCCTGCAAAAGCCGATGCACATCGGCCTTGGCGGCGATGTCGATCCCACGGGTTGGCTCGTCCACAATCAGCACTTTGGGCATCCTCGCCACCCATTTCGCAATTACCACTTTCTGCTGGTTGCCACCGCTCAGGTTGCCGACGGTCTGTTCAACCGATGGCGTCTTGATGCCCAGCCGTTCCACGTATTTCCGACATCCGAGTGTCTCTGCCAAACGGTTGATAAAACTCAGATTGCTGTAGGCTTCCAGGTGCGTGAGGCTGAAGTTTTCACGGATGTTCATCCCCAAAACCAAACCACCTGATTTCCGATCTTCGGTGACAAATCCAATCCCGTGCGCAATGGCGGCCTTCGGACTATGGATGACCACCGGCTCGCCACCCAGTTCAATGGCGCCATCGTAGGGCCTCACGCCGAAAATCATTTCCATGAGCTCGGTTCGCCCTGCCCCCACCAGTCCGAAAAATCCCAAAACTTCACCTGCGTGCACCTTGAAGCTGCAGTCACGCACAAAGGTCGTGTGAGCTGTCCGATGCTTGAGCGTCAAATCGCGCACCGACAATGCCACATTCTGCGTCGCATGACACTGGTAGTTTCCGTAAAGATCGTTTTGCTCACGGTCCACCATCATCTTGACCAGTCGGGCGCGGTCGAGCTCCCCGACCGGCAAGGTGTCCACCAAATTGCCGTCACGCAGGACCGTGACACGGTCTGCGAGATCGAATATTTCCTCAAGCCTGTGCGTGATATAGATGATGCCAATACCTTCCGAGCGCAACTTGCGGATGGTCTCCTTCAGCACGGTCGCTTCGTGGTGGCTGAGTGAGGCAGTAGGCTCATCCATGATGACAATTTTCGAGTGATTTGAAATTGCCTTGGCAATTTCAACCATCTGCTTTTGTCCGATGCTGAGTTCCCCGACCAGCGTGCCGGGGTCAAGATGCATGTCGAGCGAGTCAAGCAGTTGCCGTGTCGCCACGCGCATGGCCCGCTTGTCCAGAAGTCCGAATTTGTTTGAAATTTCCTTGCTCAGGAAGATGTTTTCGGCAATGGTCAAGTTATCAACGACCGACAGCTCCTGGTAAATGATACAGACCCCCAACTGACGGGCATGCGCCGTTCCAGTCAGGTGTGGCACCAAAACACCGTTGATCCATATTTCACCGTCCGGGTCTGGTTGATAGACGCCCGTCATGATTTTCATGAGGGTGCTCTTTCCCGCACCATTCTCACCGGCAATGGCGAGCACCTCGCCGCGGGCGACGTGCAGACTGACCCGATTCAAAGCTTTTACACCAGTGAAGGTCTTTGAGATGTTCTTGACTTCCAGATACGGCATCGCAGGCAGCTCCATAAGACGCGGGCCCGATCACGGGCCCGCGTCAGGTTTTGTTTCTTGGTTTAACTTCCGAGGTTATCGGCAGTCACCACGTTCACACCGGTGTCGACATCTTTTGGTGCTTTCTCTTTGCCGGTGATCTGAGCGACCAGATGCTCAACAGCAAGTCGGCCCATCGTGACCGGACGCTGAACCATGATGCCCTGGATGTAGCCTTCCTTGACACCCTTGACCGTATCAGGCAGATCATCAAACGCGAACACTTTCACAGCGCCTTTTTTGCTGGAAAATTCTTTGGTAGCCATGACCTTCGAGACTGCTGGTCCACCGACCTGACTCACACCAAAGATACCCTTGAGCGCAGGGTGCCCACGGAACAGGGATTCGGTCGTTGAAACCGCTTTGGCCAAATCATCCTCGGTACCCTCAGTCGCTACGACTTTGATCTTCGGGTACTTGGCAAGCGATTTCTTGATACCAGTGATTCGCTCGTTCAGATTTGCAGCTCCCAGCTGACCCGTGACGATGGCCACTTCACCCTCGCCACCAATGGCCTTGGCCATCGACTCACCCATCGTCTCGCCGGCAGCTGAATTGATGGTACCGATGTACATCGAACGACCACTTTTTGCCGAATCCGAATCGAACGTCACGACCTTGATGCCACTGGCGACAGCCTTCTTGATCGCAGCCTCAACCGACTTGGGTTCATTCACCGAAATGGCAATGCCATCCACCTTCTTGGAGATCAAATCTTCAAGGATGCGCACTTGGGTGGAGCCTTGGGTGTTTTGCGGCACGACCCATTGGTAGTTCACACCGAGCTTGGCTGCGGCTTCTTTGGCACCATTGTTGCAATCATCAAAGAAAGGAACGGCCACCTTCGGGATGACGGCAATTTTCAGGTCCTTAACATCTTTGGCACTGGCGCCCATCTGGACAGCCAGGGACAAGGGAATCGCCAACAGTGCAAATTTGAATATAGGAAATAGTTTTTTCATAAAGTCTCTCTCTTGGTTGTTGATACTTACGGAAGCATGAATTTACATTGACCGGAAAAAAATGTTGTTGATCGTTTGATTTGATTAGCGCTCCTTTCTGGCATTGCGCCACACGTCTAGACTCACAGCGATCAAAATAACTGCCCCGGTGATAGCCTGCTGCGCATAGGTATTGATGTTCATGAGAACGACCCCATTGGCAATGATGCCGGTGAGCGCCGCGCCCAAAACTGCGCCCATCACACTCCCCACACCACCCGCCAGACTGGCACCACCAATGGCTGCAGCAGCAATCACATCCAGCTCAACGCCAAATCCGGAAGCAGGCTCGGCAGAGAGATAACGCGAGAAAGCGATCACCCCCGCCAATGCCGAGATAAAGCCCGAAAGCGTGTACACGATGAGTTTGACACGCGATGTGTTGACACCACTGAGCCACGCCGCCTGCTCATTGCCACCAGTGGCATAGACATGGCGCCCAAAGGTTGTGTACTTCATGATCACTGCAAAGAACACCGCCAGGACCAGCATGATGATGACCGGCGCCGGCACAAAGCCAACATAGCCTTGACCGATGACGCTGAACAGATCAGGAGTTTCAGGGGTGGCCGGCACACCTTTGGTCACGATGTACATCAAACCCCGACCAATACTAAGCGTGCCCAAGGTGGCAATGAACGGCGGCAAGCGGCCCACAGTGACGAGCAAGCCATTGGTCAAACCAAAAAGAAGACCCACACCCAATCCGCATGAGACACTGGCCGCGGTCGAGAAACCATTCTCAAAGGCCAAGGCCGTGATCAGCCCGGACAAACCCATCACCGAACCCACAGAGAGGTCGATGCCGCCGGTGACGATGACCATCACCATGCCGATGGACATGATCGCCACCAGGGAAAACGACCGGAAGACGCCCATCAGATTGTCGGTTGTCAGGAAGTAGGGCGTCACCATGGCGATGGCACTACCCACCAAAACAATCGCAAGAAGTACACTGACCTCCTTGGCACCAAATAAGCCCTTCACGGTTCGCCAGAACGATTTATCCGATGCCGGATTCGGCTGTGTCACTCTAATGTTCACTTTATCTCCTGTTGATTTTCAATGGCATCAATTTCCGCCATGGTTGCAGTCCAGTTTTCGCACCGCAAACTCAAAAAGTAAAACCATCCCGGACATCACCTCAGCAACATCTGGTCCATCTGTAGACCAACTTATTTGAGCAGGTTGTTGGGAGATTCACATTTGAATTGGTATTGTCATCATACAAATATTGTGTGCCTCAACCATAGGGGTTTACCCGAAAAATTCCTGTCCCCAGAGGCAGGTACGATCCTCACCTGAAGCTCACTTTCAAAATCGAACATAATTTTTATCCAGATTCAATGAGGAGAAACCATCCATGACAGTTGCAGCACTCACACCCGGATCCGTCGCCGTCGTCACTGGCGGTGCGGCCGGAATTGGCCTTGCCGCTGCCCAGCGATTCGCCCAGCTCGGACTTCGCGTCTGCATCGCCGACCTTGGAACGAGTCGACTCGATCACGCTGCTGAACAGATCGCCGCCCTAACGGCAGGCAAAGCATCCGACATATTGACAGTAGAGACAGACGTCAGCAGCATCGAAGACCTGCGCCGTCTTGAGATCACTGTGCGCAATCGGTTCGGCGGTACCGACGTCCTGATGAACAATGCCGGAATTCAACCCGGCAGCTCCATCTTGGGATCTTTCGATAACTGGGAGCGTGTGCTCAATGTCAATCTTTGGGGGGCCATTCGCAGCACGCAACTATTTTTGCCAGCCATGATCAAGCGCGGGCGCCCGGGCCTGATCATCAACACCGGCTCAAAGCAAGGCATCACCACACCACCCGGCGACCCCGCCTATAACGTGTCAAAAGCCGGGTTGAAGGCCTTCACCGAAGCGCTGCAACACGAGCTGCGCACCACGCCGAACGGCAGGATCAGCGCTCATTTGCTGATTCCTGGTTTTGTCTTCACTGAGCTGACAGCACAGGGTCGCACCGTCAAACCAGCCTCTGCCTGGACGCCAACGCAAACTGTTGACTTCATGATGGAGCGACTGGCGAACGGCGACTTCTATATTTTGTGCCCCGACAATGACGTGCCGCGCTCGCTCGACGAGCGTCGCATACTTTGGGCTGCGGGAGATATTGTTGAGAACCGACCACCGTTGTCGCGATGGCATCCAGACTACACCAAGGCATTCGAAACATTCAGCAAAAAAACCAACTGACCGATGATTTTTGCTTCCGGCTGCGCAAGCTGCTAAAAATCAAGCCGACAAACCATGCACCAATGGGCTTGCCAACTGAACCCCTGTTTGTTGCCAAAACGCCGGGTCGGCGTGCTCAATGCGCGCAATCGCGTTGTTCATGTGCAAAGTGGCGACCTTGCGCGCGGCTTCTGCATCGCCAGCTTCAATGGCGTTCACAATCACGGCATGCTCCTCACGCACCTGGCGGGCAAAATCAGTACGTCGGGCCTCATTGGCTCGCGTCACGCGTGTGGCACCTTGTAAAAACTGCCCCAGATACTCCAGCGTTCCAATCAAAAAAGGGTTTCGTGCGGCATCGGCAATGGCGCGGTGGAATTGCACGTCCTCGTTCACCCCATCGCCACCGGCCAGCACAGCCTTCTCCAGGTTGGCAATCGACTTGTGAATATGTTTGATATCAACCTTGGTGCGACGTTGTGCAGCCAGCGCCGCCACCTCTGCTTCCAGCGCACGACGCACCTCCACTATCTGAATGACTGCCTGCTTGGAAACAGTCGATTTGGCATCAAAATTAAGTGGCGAAAAACCGATTTCCTTGACAAAAACACCGCTACCTTGCCGTGACTCAACCAGTCCCAGGGATTTCAGCCTGGACAGCGCCTCCCGCACCACGGTTCGACTCACCGAAAACTGGTCCACCAAAGTGGCTTCTGTCGGCAATTTGTCACCAGCTACCAAGCGCCCCGCCCGAATCTTGGCGGCCATCACATCGGCCACCTGGTCCGACAGGTAGGCACCGGGCGTGATGGGTTTGAAAGGCGCAGACAT
>JBASJO010000158.1:0-8608 GCA_049655365.1 Rhodoferax sp.
GGCCTGGCATCGTGGGCACTGTGGGCGGGATAGCTCAGAAATTTGTCACCGGTGATCATGGGTTTGATCAGATTTTCCCGTTTGCGAAAGTAGTGAAAAGCAATCGCACCCAGGTGCAATACCACCAGTCCCATCAGGATGAATTTGCCGATGTCCTTGTGGTAGTAGGTCGCATTGCCGACCCACGCAGAGGAGACAAACGGGGTCAACGGGCCCGCGCTTGCAATTTCGTCATCGCTCATCAGGCCTGAGGCGACTTGCATGGCGAGGAAAAGCAGCATAGTGAGCACGGACAGGGCACCCAGTGGGTTATGCCCGACGCCGTCATGGGGCTGTCCCCAACCGCGCAGGTACTGCCAGATCGCCTTGGGTCCAACCACGAAGTTTGAAAACCGGGACCAATAGCCGCCCTGCAAACCCCACACCACACGAAACAACAGCAAGGTCAACACACCGTAACCGAAGCGGAAATGCCAGACCATGGCGCCGCCGCCCAGCTGGCTGGTCACGATCAAACCAACAAAACACAGCACCAACGCCCAGTGAAACAGGCGCGTCGGCGCATCCCAAACACGGACCAGCATGCGTATCACCTCGATTTTTGATCGGACCAGATGCACATGAGCGAATTCTCATACACTTTGCGGCCCATCAGTTTTAGTTTAACCACGAAAGGTCTCTCATGAAAAAACTCACGGCTTGTCTTTTTGCGATCAGTGCGCTCACCCTGGCTGTACCCGCATCGGCGCAATTCGCGAAAGCTGAAGATGCAGTCAAGTATCGCCAGAGCGCCTTGTTCGTGATGCAACAGAATTTTTCCCGCGTGGCAGGCATGGCGGCCGGGAAGATTCCGTTTGACGCCAAGGTCGCCGCTGACAGTGCCGCGGTCGCTGAATTCACATCCAAATTGCCCTGGGCTGGTTTTGGCCCTGGCAGCGACAAACCAGAGAGCAAGGCCAAGCCTGAGATCTGGGCCAACAAAGCCAAGTTTGACGACTACGCAACAAAAATGCAGACGGAGATGGCGAAGTTGGCAGTCGCGACCAAGTCCGGCAATCTCGACAGTATCAAGCTCGCTGTCAACGCCACGGGGGGCAGCTGCAAGTCCTGCCATGACGACTTCCGTGCCAAATAAGTGAAAGTTGGGGCCCGCGTCGGGTGTTGGCGCAGGCCCAGCTGAGACACGGCGGTAAGATCTGCTCATTCCATGCACAACTCAGCCTACGCCCATGAATCGACGCCGTTTTAATACCTTGTCCAGTGTCCTGTTGGCTGCTTCCTGCCTGGGTTTGACTGCAAGGGCGCACGCACAGTCACTGGGTGAGTTGAGCAACGCCCAGGCCTCTCAGGGACTGAAGCTGGCGCTTGAAAAAGGCGCCATGGCGGCCGTCAAGTCGCTGGGCCGGTCAAACGGGTTTTTGGGCAATGACAAGGTGCGCATTCCTTTGCCCGGCATGCTGGAAGACGCAGCCAAACTGTTGCGCAAGCTGGGGCAGGGCGCGCGCCTTGATGAACTGATCGTCGCCATGAACCACGCCGCGGAAACCGCTGTGCCTTTGGCACGCGACATGCTGGTCGGGGCAGTCAAGACCATGAATGTGCAAGACGCCAAAAAAATACTGACGGGCGGGGACAACTCGGTGACACAATTTTTTGCAGATAAAACACGGCAGGACCTCAGTCGAAAATTTCTGCCGGTGGTCACCAAAGTCACGACACGTGTTAATTTGGCAGACAAGTACAACCAGCTCGCAGGCAAGGCGGCAGGCCTGGGACTTTTGAAGGGGGATCAGGTTTCCATTGAGCAATACGTCACCGCAAAAGCGCTCGATGGTTTGTACTTCATGATTGCTGAAGAAGAGAAAAAGATACGGCAAGACCCGGTGGGTACTGGTAGCGCCGTGCTGCAAAAAGTGTTTGGTGCCTTGCGTCCCTGATGACTGACGCTTTCGTGAGGACCCGGTTGCCGAGGCGCACTGCTATTTTGGTGTTTCTTGCCTTTGCTTTTGCCTATTTTCTTTCTGCCCTGATTCGCGCCATCACAGCCACGCTGTCGCCCACGCTGACACAGGAATTTGCGCTGGACGCGCAGGACCTGGGCTTACTGGCAGGTGCTTATTTTTTGGGCTTTGCTGCCACCCAGTTGCCTTTGGGTGCCTGGTTGGACCGGCATGGACCCAAGAAAGTCGTCTTGTATTTTCTTCTGGTGGCGGTGCTGGGCTGCGCCGCTTTCGCCGTGGCCGACAGTTTTCAGAGCTTGTTGCTCGCGCGCATCCTGACCGGCGTGGGCGTGAGTGCCTGCCTGATGGCGCCGCTGACCGGCTACCGGCGCTGGTTTGCGGCAGGCGCGCAAATGCGCGCCAATTCATGGATGCTGATGACGGGCTCGTTTGGCATGGTGGCCTCCACTTTGCCCGTGCAATGGCTGATGCCGCTGGTGGGCTGGCGTGCGCTGTTTTGGGGCTTGGCCGGTCTGGTGTTGCTGGCCATGGCGTTGATCACCTGGCAGGCGCCCCGGTGGGGGGGCGAGGCTGTCGCCGCCGACGCGCAGGCCCCGGGCGCTGTCAAGCCAGGCTACGGGGCGGTCTGGCGCCATCCCTATTTCAAAAGCTTGGCACCCATGGCTTTCTTCGTCAATGGCGGCATGGTCGCCATGCAAACCCTGTGGGTCACGCCCTGGATGATTCGTGTCGCCGGGTTTTCGCCCTTGCAGGCGGCTGTTGGCCTGTTCTGGCTCAATATCGGCATGCTGGTCAGCTTCTGGACCTGGGGCATGGTTTACCCCTGGCTGGCGCGTCGTGGTTATGCCGCGGATCGCCTGATCAGCTACGGCCTGCCCTTGAGCATGGTCCTGCTGGCCTTGATCATCGCCGCGGGCTCAGCCGTTGGCGTCTGGGCGGCGCTGGCCTGGACCCTGTATTGCATGAGCTGCACGTTCATTTCTCTGGCACAACCAGCGGTGGCCATGGCCTTTCCGCCCAGCCTGGCCGGGCGCGCCCTGTCGTCTTACAACTTGCTGATTTTTTCGGGTGTTTTTGCCGTTCAGTGGGGCATCGGTCTGGCCATTGATGGCTTTCTGGCCTGGGGTTGGGCTGAGGTCTCCGCTTTTCAGATGGCCATGACAGTCTATTTGGCGTGTACGCTGGCCTCGTACGCATACTTTTTGGCAACAAAAAGTCATAATCAGCAAAGCTCCCCAACCACCTGAGTCATCGCCAGACTTTTTTGAACTGCAGCACCCGTGAATGACATGAACAACGGTATTTTCATCATTGCGCACGCGCCCCTGGCGACTGCCTTGCGCCAGTGTGTGCTGCATGTCTTTCCGGATGCCGCTGCGTCGCTGGCGGTGCTGGATGTCCAGCCCAACACGCCGGTCGACGAATCCCTGGCCACGGCGCGTTTGACCATGGCGCTGCTCAACGTCGAGCGCACGCTCATTCTCACCGACATGTTTGGCGCAACCCCTTGCAACGTGGCGCAAAAACTGGTGGATGGTGTGAGCTCCCGCCTGGTGGCTGGTGTCAACCTGCCCATGCTGCTGCGGGCCATCACCTACCGCAACGAACCCATGGACGCTTTGGTGGCGCGCGTGCTCGCCGGTGGCACGCAAGGCGTGATGCAGGTGGCCGTGACGGCCCCACAAAATCAGCAACGAAAACAAAATGATCAAAACCACGACCACCATCAGCAATAAATTGGGACTGCATGCGCGAGCCTCTGCCAAGTTGACCAAGCTGGCAGGCAGCTTTCCGTGCGAGGTCTGGATGTCGCGCGGTGAGCGCCGTGTGAACGCCAAAAGCATCATGGGTGTGATGATGCTGGCTGCCGGCATCGGGTCGCAGATTGACATCGAGACCCATGGTGAGCAGGAGCAGCAGGCCATGGAGGCCTTGTTGCATCTGGTGGCAGACAAATTCGGAGAGGGTGAATGACCTTTGCCATTCACGGTCTGGCCGTGGCCCGGGGCATTGCCATCGGGCGGGCGGTGCTGGTGGCTTCCAGTCGGCTGGATGTGGCGCATTACTTCATTGAGCCCACACAGGTGGCCGCGGAAATCAACCGGGTGCGCGACGGCCGTGATGCGGTGGTGGCTGAAATTCGCCGCTTGCAGACCAGCATTGGCCAGATGAGTCCCAAAGAAACGCCGCATGAACTGTCGGCCCTGCTCGATGTACACCTGATGCTGCTGCAGGACCATGAACTGGCGGCTGGTGTGCGGCACTGGATCAGGGACCGGCTGTACAACGCCGAGTGGGCCCTGACGTCCCAGCTCGATGTCGTGGCGCGCCAGTTTGACGAGATGGAGGACGAATACCTGCGTGAACGCAAGGCCGACCTGGAGCAGATCACCGAGAAGATCCTGCGCGCCATGCGCGGCGTGTCATCACCCCTGATTCAGCCCTTGGGGCGTGCCGGGCGGCACACCTCGCAACAGGATTTGCTGCTCGATGACACCGTGGACGTGCCGCTGATCCTGGTGGCGCACGACCTGTCGCCAGCCGACATGCTGCAATTCAAGCAGAGTGTTTTCGCCGGCTTCATCACCGACGTGGGCGGTAAAACTTCCCACACTGCCATCGTGGCGCGCAGCCTGGATATTCCGGCGGTGGTGGGCGCGCGCTTGAGCAGTCACCTGATCCAGCAGGACGACTGGGTGGTGATTGACGGCGACGCCGGGGTTGTGGTGGTCGACCCATCGCCCATCATCCTGGCCGAATATGGTTTCAAGCAACGTCAGGTGGAACTCCAGCGCGGCCGACTGGCGCGCCTGCTGCACACGCCGGCCGTGACGCTGGACGGGCAAAAAATTGAACTGCTGGCCAACATCGAAATGCCCGATGATGCGACCCATGCGCTGAAGGCCGGTGCGTTGGGTGTGGGCCTGTTTCGCAGCGAATTTTTGTTCATGGGTCGGCATGGCAAATTGCCCAACGAGGAAGAGCAGTACCTGGCTTACCGGCGCGCGGTGGAAGGCATGCAGGGCTTGCCGGTCACCATCCGCACGGTCGATGTCGGTGCCGACAAGCCGCTTGATGACAACCTGCGCGACGACGCCCACCTGAACCCGGCGCTGGGTTTGCGCGCCATTCGCTGGAGTCTGGCTGACCCCGCCATGTTCCTGACACAATTGCGTGCGATGTTGCGTGCCGCGGCCCATGGCCAGGTGCATGTGCTGATTCCGATGCTGGTGCATGCCCGCGAAATCCGCCAGACCATGGCGCTGATTGACCACGCCCGCGTGCAGTTGGACAACCGCGGCGTGGCTTATGGCCCGGTGAAGATCGGCGCCATGATCGAAATCCCCGCCGCTGCGTTGACGCTCAAGGTGTTTCTCAAATACTTTGACTTTTTGTCCATCGGCACCAACGATTTGATCCAGTACACCCTGGCCATTGACCGTGCCGACGAGTCGGTCGCCCATTTGTATGACCCGATGCACCCGGCGGTGCTGCGGCTGGTGGCCAACACCATTGCCGAGGGCCAGGCGCAAGACAAACCGGTCAGCCTGTGCGGCGAAATGGCAGGCGACGTGAGCATGACCCGGCTGCTGCTGGGCATGGGCTTGCGCAGTTTTTCCATGCATCCGGCGCAAATCCTGGCGGTCAAGCAAGAGGTGTTGCGCGCCGACACCAGCAAGCTGGCACCCTGGGCGGCGCAACTGATCGCCGAAGACGAGCCCATGTTGCCGCCACGGAAAACGGCTTGAACCTGCCGCCGCGCTAATCAGAATAGCCGGAACAGCATCGGGATCAACAAGGCGGCCAACACCACCTGAAGCCCCAGCGCCAATCCGGCAAAGGCGCCGGCATCGGGGTTGACCTGCATGGCCCGGGCAGCGCCAATACCGTGCGCCGCCGTTCCCAGTGAAAAACCGCGCGCCATCCAGCCATTGGCGTCGGTTGGAATCTTCAACAGCGCAAACAAGGCCTTGCCGCTAAGGGCGCCGACCATGCCGGTGACCACGGCAAACACCGCCGCCAGCGCCGGGATGCCGCCAATTTTGTCGGCAATGCCCATGGCCACCGGCGCAGTGACCGACTTGGGTGCCAGCGACAGCACCACGTCTTGCGGCAGGTCCACCAGCCAGCCCAGCAGCAGTGCCGAGCCGCTGGCGGCCACGCCGCCCGCCAAAGCCGCTGCCAGCAAGGCGCGCCAGTGTTCGCGTAGAGCGGCCAGGCGTTCCCACAGCGGCCAGGCCAGTGCCACCACGGCTGGCCCGAGCAGGAAATGGATGAACTGCGCGCCCGAGAAGTAGGTTGGGTAGTCCACGCTGGTCAGCGTGAGCAGGCTCGCCAGGATGACCACCGACCACAGCACCGGATTGGCCCAAGCCGGCTGATCCAGCCGGGCATACACCGCCTGCGCCAGCACATAGACCACCAGCGTGGCGCTCAGGCCGAACAGTGGCGTGGCCGACAGGTAAACCCAGAGTTCGACAAATTTAGGCATCGCCCGGCTTCCTGAAGGCGCGCAGCACCAGCACCGTCACCGCCAGCCCGATCCAGGTGGACAGCACAACCACCGCCAGCATGCGCACGCCGTACTGGCCCAGCAAGCCCACATGGGTCATCACACCGACGCCCACCGGCACAAACAGCAGGGACAGGTGAGACAGCAAAAAATTGGCACACGCGGCCACCGGCTCGCGCACCACGGGCAGGCGCAGCGCCAACAGCAGCAGCAACATGCCGATCACCGGCCCCGGAAAGGGCAGGTTCAGGCCGCGCGACAACAGCTCGCCCAAGGACTGCATGGCCAGCAGCCAGGCCAGTCCGCGCAAACCGTTCATAAAGTAGCCAACTTAGAACCGGGGCAAATCCGGGTGTTTGATCTGGCCGCCGCGCACCAGCATCTTGCCGTATTCGGCGCAGCGGTTCAGCGTCGGGATGACCTTGCCCGGATTCAGCAGGCCCTGCGGGTCGAAGGCGCGCTTGACACCGAACATCTGCTCATTGTCCGCAGCTGAAAACTGCACGCACATGCTGTTGAGCTTTTCCACCCCGACGCCGTGCTCGCCGGTCACGGTGCCGCCCATGGCCACGCTGGTTTCCAGTATGTCGGCGCCAAACAGCTCGCAGCGGTGCAATTGGTCGGCATCGTTGGCATCAAACAGAATCAGCGGGTGCAGGTTGCCGTCGCCGGCGTGGAACACGTTGGCGCAGCGCAACTGGTATTTTTTTTCCATCTGCTGAATGGCCAACAAGATGTCGGCCACGCGCTTGCGCGGAATCGTGCTGTCCATGCACATGTAGTCCGGGCTGATGCGGCCGCTGGCAGGGAAAGCGTTTTTGCGCCCGCTCCAGAACTTCAGGCGCTCCTGCTCGTTCTGGCTCACGGCAATTTTGGTGGCACCGTTGGCCAGCAGCACCGTGCTCATGCGGCCGATTTCTTCCTCCACCTCTTCAGGCGTGCCGTCACTTTCGCACAGCAAAATCGCCTCGGCGCTCAGGTCGTAGCCGGCGTGCACATAGTCTTCCACCGCTGCCGTCATGGGCTTGTCCATCATCTCCAGCCCGGCCGGGATGATGCCTGCGGCAATCACCGCCGCCACGGCATCACCGGCTTTGCGGATGTCATCAAAGCTGGCCATGATGCAGCGCGCCAACATTGGTTTTGGGATGAGTTTGACAGTGACCTCCAGCACCACCGCCAGCATGCCCTCGCTGCCAATCACCACGCTCATCAGGTCATAACCCGGCGCGTCCAGCGCGTCGGCGCCGAACTCAACCGGCTCACCGTCCATGGTGAAGCCCTTGAGCTTGACGATGTTGTGCAGCGTGAGTCCGTACTTGAGGCAGTGCACGCCGCCCGAGTTTTCAGCCACGTTACCGCCGATGGTGCAGGCAATCTGGCTGGATGGGTCGGGTGCGTAATACAGGCCCAAGGGCGAAGCTGCCTCGCTGATGGCCAGGTTGCGCACGCCGCATTGCACCAGCGCCGTGCGCGATACCGGATCCAGCTTCAGGATTTTGTTGAACTTGGCCATTGACAGGGTGACACCCACCGCGTGGGGCATGGCACCGCCCGACAGGCCGGTCCCGGCGCCGCGCGCCACTACCGGCACGCCCAGGGCATGGCAGGTTTTAAGCACGGCGGCCACCTGCTCTGGCGTTTCGGGCAGGGCGACCACCAGCGGGCGCTGGCGGTAGGCGGTCAGGCCATCGCATTCATAGGGCGTGGTGTCTTCGTTGTTCCAGAGCAGGGCGTGTGCCGGCAAGTGCTCCAGCAGCCCTTTGACTACCAGCGCCTGGCGCTCTGACCTTTGCATGGCGTTCAGGCTGTCTTGAGAAAGGGGTGCGTTCATGGGTTTGATCCGATCACGTGAAACAAGCGTTGAACTTTAAGCGAAATTCAGCTGGCGTGGCGCGAAGAAACTTAAACCACTTGTTGAAAAAAATGAGGCCCACCTGATTGGGCAGACCTCATGGGGCCGCGCGCGCTCAGGGCGTCTCGATCAGAATGGCGCGAAAGTCGTTCACATTGGTCAGCGTCGGTCCGGTCACCACCGAGTCGCCCAGCGCTTCGAAAAAGCCATGGCCGTCGTTGTTGGCCAGCATCTCCAGCGGCTTGATTCCGAGCGCCCAGGCCCGCGCCAGTGTGTCGG
>JBASJO010000159.1:0-4311 GCA_049655365.1 Rhodoferax sp.
TACGTTGCCCGACGCGCCGCTGAAAATGCCGCGCTGTCCACCGGCAAAGATCTGCTGCCCTTCCTGACCGAGGGCTTCACGGCCGCTGCCATGGCCAAGGTCGGCACCAGCGCCCACGAGTCACGCACGCTGGGCTACCTATTGGACAGCGACATCATCGTGCCGCACAAGGACGAGTTGCTGTTTGTCGCCCTGAATGAGACCCGCGCCATGTTCGACTCGGGTTACCGTGCCCCGCTCAAGCGCCAGTTCCCGGTGGCGGGCCGCAGCGGTCTGGCCACCATCAAGGGCAGCCTGGTCAACATGCGCGACGGCGGCTTCATCAGCGCCTATGACTATTTCATCGGCTGCCAGATCGCCTGGGTGGTGTGCGGTGGCGACGTCGATGCCGGCAGCCTGGTCGACGAGGAGTATCTGATGACCCTGGAACGCCAAGCCTTTGGCACCCTGCTGGGCAACCCCAAAACGCAGGAGCGCATCATGGGCATGATGTCCACCGGCAAGCCGGTTCGTAACTGATCACGCTACTGCGCGGCTCTCATGCGTCGTTGGGCGGTGCTCGCAATCCTCACGTACAGAAGTACGTTCCGGTTGCTGTGCTCCGTCCGCCTAGTCTGAAAGCCGCTCGCTACGCTTGCTCAGTCACGAACTTCGTTCGACTATTTACATTCGACTGTTATAGAAAAGAGTCACCATGAAACAAGTTCAAGAAGCCTACATCGTCGCGGCCACGCGCAGCCCCATTGGCAAATCGCACCGCGGCTACTTCCGCAACACCCGCCCGGATGACCTGCTGGTCAAGGTGCTGCAGTCGGCGCTGGCGCAAGTGCCGGGGCTGGACCCCAGCGCCATTGAAGACATCATCTGTGGCTGCGCCATTCCCGAAGGTCCGCAGGGCCTGAACATTGCCCGCATTGGTGCGGTGCTGGCCGGCTTGCCGGTGAGCGTGGGTGGCGTCACCATCAACCGGTTTTGCGCCTCGGGTGTCACAGCGATCCAGATGGCCGCTGACCGGATTCGGGTGGGTGAGGCCGACGTGATGATCGCTGCCGGCGTGGAGAGCATGAGCATGGTGCCGATGACTGGCAACGCGCCGTCGTTCTCGCCGCTGATGTTCGAGCGCGACGAAGACATCGGCATTGCCTACGGCATGGGCCTGACGGCCGAAAAAGTGGCCACCCAATGGAAAGTCAGCCGCGAGGCGCAGGATGCCTTTGCCTTGCAGTCGCATCAGCGCGCGCTGGCCGCCCAGGCTGCGGGTTATTTCACCGCCGAGACCACCCCGATCGAGGTCACTGACCGCGCACCCAACCTGACCACCGGCGAAGTGATTGAGAAAAAGCGCGTGGTGACACTGGACGAAGGCGCCCGCGCCGACACCTCGCTCGAAGGCCTGGCCAAGCTGAAAAACCCGTTTGCCGCGCGTGGCACGGTCACGGCGGGCAACAGTTCACAGACCTCCGACGGCGCTGGTGCGCTGATTCTGGCCAGCGAAAAGGCCGTCAAGCAGTTCGGCCTCAAGCCGCTGGCGCGTTTTGTCAGTTTTGCCGCCAAGGGTGTGCCGCCACAGTTCATGGGCATCGGTCCGATCGAGGCGATTCCCGCCGCCTTGAAAAACGGCGGGCTGACGCTGGACCAGATCGACTGGATCGAGCTCAACGAAGCCTTTGCCGCGCAGAGTCTGGCCGTCATCAACACGCTGGGGCTGGACCAGGCCAAAGTGAATCCGATGGGCGGCGCCATTGCGCTGGGCCACCCGCTGGGCGCCACCGGCGCCATTCGCGCAGCCACCGTGGTGCATGGCTTGCAACGCACCGGCGGCAAATACGGCATGGTCACCATGTGCATCGGCATGGGCCAGGGGGCCGCCGGCATTTTTGAGCGCGTCTGAGCCGGGCACTTGAGTCTGATAACCTACTGCCCATGAAAAATCTGACCTCTGACCTTTTGCTCGACACCGCCGGCGGTGTCACCACCCTCACGATCCACCGGGTGGCGAAGAAAAATTCGTTCACCACCGCCATGTACTCCGGTATGGCCGATGCGCTCGACCAGGCGCAGGCCGACCCGGCCGTGCGGGTGCTGGTGATTCAAGGCCATGAGACCATTTTCAGCGCCGGTAACGATATTGCCGACTTTTTGCAAACGCCACCCACCACGCTGGACGCGCCGGTGTTTCGCTTCATGCGCGCTATCAGCAGCTTCAGCAAACCTATCGTGGCGGCGGTGTGCGGCCCGGCGGTCGGCATTGGCACCACCATGCTGTTTCATTGCGACCTGGTCTACGCCGGTGACAACGCCGCCTTTTCCATGCCCTTTGTGAACCTCGGTGTCTGCCCTGAAGCCGCCAGCAGTCTGTTGGCACCGCAGCGCATGGGCTACGGCCGCGCCGCCGAGGCGCTGCTGCTGGGTGAGCCGTTCATGGCCGAAGCGGCCCTTGAGATGGGACTGATCAGCCGCATCGTGCCCCCAAGCGAGGTCAATGCCCTGGCCCAGCGCCAGGCCCAAAAGCTGGCCGCCAAACCCATGAGCTCGGTGCTCGCCAGCAAGCGCCTGATGAAGCAGGAACAAGCCGATCTGGTGGCGCAGCGCATGGCCGAAGAAGGCACGCTGTTCGGCCAGATGCTAGCCCAACCCGCCGCGCAGGAAGCCTTTGCCGCGTTCATGGAAAAACGCAAGCCGGATTTCAGCGCTTTCTAAAAAAATGCGCACCGTACTTGCCGCCGTCGCCCTGGCGCTTGGGCTGACCCTGGGTGCCGCTGTGCACGCCCAAACGCCCGGCGAAGTGCCCGTGGGCAGCGTGCTGCGCGAAGCCACCCTGCGCGGGCTCAACGGCCCGGACCAAAAACTCTCGAGCTTTCGCGGCAAGCCCCTGATCATCAACGTCTGGGCCAGCTGGTGCCCGCCCTGCATTGCCGAGATGGGTTCGCTGGAGCGACTGGCCTGGAGCGAGCTGGGCCAGCACTTCACCGTGATCGGCCTCTCAACCGACGACTACCCGCAAAACGCCAAGGCTTTTCTGACCAAGAGCCATGCCACCCTGAACCATTACATCGACCGCCAGTTGGAACTGGAAAACATGCTGGGGGCCAATCGCCTGCCGCTCACGCTGCTGGTCGATGCAAAAGGCCGGGTGCTGGCCAAGGTGGTCGGCGCGCGCGAGTGGGACGGCCCGCAGGCCATGGCCCTGATCCGCAGCAACTTTCGGTTGCCAGCGGCTGCGCCGTCGCTGCTGAAAAGGTAAGAGAGACAATCAACGCATGCCCCACACCATCACCCCCCCTGCCGACGTCGAGTTTGAAGACGAGTTCATCGCTGGCGTCACGAGCATCTTTGAAGAAATGATCGTCTTCAACCGCATGCTGGGCCTCAAAATCACGACGGTGGCACCGACCCGGGTCAGCGCGCGCATCGACATGCGCAACGAGTTGGTCGGCCACTTTGCCTACAACCGCATTCACGGTGGCGTCATCAGCGCCAGTCTGGACGCCATGGGCGGCCTGGCGGTGATGGCGGCCATTGGCGCGCGCCACATGAACGAGACACCGCAACAGCGCCTGCAGCGCTTTGCCAAACTCGGCACCATCGATTTGCGCATTGACTACCTGCGCCCGGGCATTGGCGAGTGGTTCGAGTTGCGCGCCGAGGTGATGCGCCTGGGCTCGCGCGTGGCCTCCACCCGGATGGAATTTCTGGGCGCCGACGGCAAGTTGCTGTCGACCGGTTCGGCCGCTTACATCGTGTCGTAATCAAACTGCCGGCCGGGGCACCTCGCGCGGCTTGCCCTGCTCGTCGATGGCCACATAGGTCAGCGAGGCTTCCGTGACCTTGGTGTACTTGCCCTGCGCTGTGATGCGCTCGGCATAAACCTCGATCTTGACGGTGATCGAGGTGCGGCCAATGCGCACCAGCTTGCCAAAAAACGACAACACATCGCCCAGGCGCACCGGCTGTTTGAAAATGAATTCGTTCACCGCCACCGTGGCCATGCGGCCGCTGGCATAAGGCGCAGCCATCACGGCGCCAGCCAAGTCCACTTGCGCCATCACCCAACCGCCGAAAATATCGCCATTGGCATTGAGATCAGCCGGCATGGGAATGACCTTGAGCACCAATTTTTCGTCCTTGGGCAGTTGCACGGGGGTGGAGTCAGTGTTTGCAGACATGGGCACAATCCTGGGTTATAAAACTTAATTGAGATTGTCCCCCATGAGCCGCCATTCATCCGCCTACCAAAGCGGCACCCCATCCCAGTCAGCTTCTGGCCCCCAGACCCCCGCCCCCGCCCGCTCGGATTGGGCCACGCTGCAG
>JBASJO010000160.1:0-1644 GCA_049655365.1 Rhodoferax sp.
CGGGTGTTGACCACCTTGGGGCCCGACTGGAACCTGCACGTTCACCTGCTCAAGCGCAAAGGCGCCTTGCTGGACGGCCCCATCATCCTGCCATCGGTGCCGGGAGCGCTTGCCAGCGTGCTGACACCCCGCCTGATGCGCCCGAGCCAGTTGCATGCAAAAACGGAGGTTTCAGATGTCCATGCATTGGGCCGCGCTGTTGACCGACGCCGCCTGCGACAACTCGCCGCGCATTGACCCCCAGGGCGTGGCCGTTTGGGCGCTGCAGTTCACCCCCCGGGTGGCACAGAAGGGAGCAACGGTGTGGCTGGAGGTGGCACAAAGCATGCGGCTGTTCGGCGGCGAAGACCCGCTGCACCAGCGGGTGGAAGCCGGTGCGGCCGAGCTCGGCATCAAGGCACTGGCCTGGGCGCCGACCAGCCTGGCGGCCCTGGCTTGCGCGCGTGTTGGCATCCGCGACGGCTTTGCAGCGCCGTTGAGCCAGGTGCTTGACCCTTTGCCCATTGAATCCGTGGACGCCGTCAAGACCCATCAGGCCACGCTGGCGCGCCTGGGCTGTAAAACGCTGGCCGATGTGCGCCAACTGCCGCGCGGCGGCCTCAGCCGGCGCTTTGACAGCGCGTTGCTGCTGGCGCTGGACCAGGCTTACGGACTGCGCCCCGAGGGCTACCCCTGGGTCAAACTGCCAGAGGTTTTCTCGGCCAAGCTGGAGTTGCCCGGCCGCGTCGACACGGCCCCGGCCCTGATGTTCGGCGCGCGGCGTTTGCTGCTGCAAATGGGCGGCTGGTTGTCGGCCCGGCAATGCGGCGTGACCGCTTTCACGCTGCACTGGGGTCACGACGCCATGCGCGCCCGCGACGCCGGTGAAGGCGGCAGTATCACGGTGCGCACGGCGCAACCCACCCAGAACGTCGACCACTTGTGCCGGCTGCTGGGTGAAAACCTGGCCAAGGTGCAACTGCTGGCCCCGGCGGGCGAGCTGGCCCTGAGCGCCACCGAGGTCACGCCTTTCCTTGAGACCAGCCGTTCCCTGCTGCCCGATGCCCGTGCCAGCGGCGAAGCACTGAACCAGGTGCTGGAGCGCATCGAGGCCCGGTTAGGTCAGAAGCGTGTGCTGCGGCCGGTGCTGGTCGAGGACACCCGCATGGCCTGGATGGCCCATTGGCAAGCCATCAACGCCACCAGGCCCAGCACCAAGGTGCGCCAGGTGCCGGGGCCACAACCCAGCTGGATTCTCAAACACCCGCTCAAACTTGATGTGCGCGGCGACTGCCCTTTGTACCAGGGGCCACTGCAACTGCTGCTGGGCCCCGAGCGTATTGAGGGCGGCTGGTGGCACCGCGTCAAGGATGCCGAGGACGGCCAGCACAGCCTGCAAGTGGCGCGCGACTACTGGGTGGCTCTGAGCCAACATGCCGGCGCGCTGTGGATTTTTCAGCAACGCCTGCCCCGCAACGAAACAGCGTGCTGGTATTTGCATGGCTTCTTTGCCTAAAGAATCGCCATGGCCGCCCTGCCCGCTTTGTCCCAACAGCCCCAGCTTTCCGGTTACGCCGAGCTGCGCTGCCTGTCCAACTTTTCATTTTTAAAGGGGGCCAGCCAACCCGAGGAGTTGGTGACGCGCGCCCACGCCCTGGGTTACGC
>JBASJO010000161.1:0-4640 GCA_049655365.1 Rhodoferax sp.
CTGGCGCTGGGTCGACTGGCGCGGCCCACCGATGGTAGCCAGGGCGTCGTGTGGAGCGAAGAAAAAATACTGCACTTCTTCCCGCGCCTGAAAGAACGCATGCGCACGCCGGCCGATTACCTGTCCGGCGGCGAACAGCAAATGGTGGCGGTGGCGCGCGCACTCTCGGGAAACGTCAAGCTGTTGCTTCTGGACGAACCTTTCGAAGGCCTGGCACCGACGGTGGTGCAGGAACTGTTCACGGTGTTCGATCAGCTTCGCCAAGAGGTTTCAATCATCATCGTCGAGCACAACCTTGATTTGGTTCTGGCGCTGGCCGACCGCGTGTTCGCGCTAGAACGCGGCGCGATCTTTCACACTGGCCCAGCCCAACCGCTACTGACCGATCTGTCCTACCGCAAGCAGATTCTCTGGCTGTAACGTCTTCATCGGACAAAGGACAAAAAATGAACCTAGATTTAAACGGCAAACGTGTGGTGGTCACGGCGGGTGCCCAAGGCATTGGCCAAGCCATCACCGAGGCTTTTGTCGCTGCTGGCGCGCAGGTCCATATCTGCGACGTCAATGACGATTTTCTGGCCAGTGCCAAACAGAAATTACCCCAGGTCACCCAAAGCCGTACCGACGTCTCCAGCGAGTCCCAAGTCGACGCCATGTTCGCAGACCTTGCCGCCCGCTGGGGCGGGCTTGATGTGCTGGTGAACAACGCCGGTATTGCCGGTCCAACCGCCAAAGTGGAAGACACGGATCTGGCGGCGTGGGAGCAGACCATCGCCATCAATCTGACCGGGCCGTTCCTGTGCACCCGTCGTGCCGTGCCGTTGCTAAAGGCGGCAGGGGGCGGCTCCATCGTCAATCTGTCGTCGGCGGCGGGGCGACTCGGATTCCCGTTGCGCACGCCTTATTCGGCGTCCAAATTCGGTGTCATCGGGCTGACCGAAACCTGGGCCATGGAACTGGGTCCGTCCAATATTCGTGTCAATGCGATTTTGCCGGGGGTTGTCGCTGGCGAGCGTCAGGAGCGCGTGATTGCGGCCAAGGCGGCATCCTACGGCATCGGACATGAAGCCATGCGTGAGCAACTGCTGTCCAAGGTATCGCTGCGCAAGATGGTCACGGCTCAAGACATCGCCAATCAGATCATTTTTATCTGCTCGCCGGCCGGTGCAAGCATCAGCGGTCAAAGCCTGTCGGTCTGCGGCAACGTCGAGCATCTTGGATAAAGGGGCGGAGCACATCATGAAGAAGACACCCATGAACGAACGCATCGCCATCGTTGGCGCAGGCCTGATCGGCCGGGCTTGGGCCATCGTGTTTGCCCGCGCTGGTTGCCAGGTCCGGCTGTATGACGCTGACCTCCACGCTCTGGCGAACTGCCAGCAGTTGCTGTTGGAAAACATCAGTGACCTCGCGCATCACGGCTTGATCGACGAGACGCCGGCCGAGGTGCTGGCGCGCATCTCTCCTATGCCGACTCTGGCCGAGGCCGTGGACGGGGCGGTGTTGGTCCAGGAAAATATCCGTGAGACGCTGGAAGCCAAGCGCGCCATCTTCGCCGAGCTCGACCAGATCGCAGACCCCGGCACCATTTTGGTCAGCTCCACCTCGTGGCTGATGGCCTCGGAATTTTCCGAAGGCCTACCGGGTCGCCACCGCATCATGGTCGGCCATCCTGTGAACCCCCCGTATCTGGTACCGCTGGTCGAAATCGCCCCTGCGCCATGGACCTCGGCCGAGGCGGTGCAGCGGGCACATGAGCTGTACAGCCAAGCTGGCCAGTCCCCAGTGTTGCTCAAGAAGGAAATCACTGGTTTTCTGCTCAACCGCATCCAGGGTGCGGTGCTCAACGAGGCGCTAAACCTGTACGCCGATGGCTATGCGTCGGTGCAAGACCTGGACAAGGTGCTGAAAGATGGCCTGGGCCTGCGCTGGTCGTTCATGGGGCCCTTCGAGACTATAGACCTGAACGCGCCCGAAGGCGTGATCGATTACGCCCAGCGTTACGGCCCCACCTACCGTAGCGTGGCCCAAGCGCAATTTCCCAACGAGTGGGATCCCGCCTTGCTGGCACGAGTAGAGGCCGAGCGGCGCACTGAACTGTCGGCACCGCAACTGGCCGAGCGCGCCCGCTGGCGCGATAACCGGCTGATGGCCCTGGTAGCCCACAAGCACCAGCAGGCCGGCAACGATTCCTGATTTCCTTTCAACACCTTCCGGAGAAAACCATGCGTAAGTCCAAGAAAGTCATCATTACTTGTGCCGTGACCGGTGCCATCCATACGCCGTCCATGTCCCCCTATCTGCCCATCACTGGGCAGGAGATCGCCGACGCTGCTATCGGTGCGGCGCAGGCCGGCGCGGCCATCGTGCACCTGCACGCGCGCAAGCCAGACGACGGCTTGCCGTCGCAAGATCCCGAGCTGTTTAAGGCCTTTCTGCCGAAAATCAAGGCTGCTTCAGATGTCGTGATCAACATCACCACCGGCGGTGCCCCCACCATGCTGGTGGCCGAGCGACTAGTGCCGGTGCACACGTTCAAGCCTGAAGTGGCCTCGCTGAACATGGGCTCGATGAACTTCGGGCTGTACGGCATGCTGAACCGTTTCAAGGAATTCAAATACGACTGGGAGCGCCCGTACTTGGCCAACAGCGATGACCGTGTATTCAAGAACACCTTCAAGGACATCGCCCACATTCTGGAAAGCTGCGCCAACAACGGCACGCGCTTCGAGATCGAGTGTTATGACATCGGCCATCTCTACACCGCTGCGCACTTTATCGAGCGGGGGCTGATCAAGCCGCCCTTCCTGATTCAGTCCGTCTTCGGCCTTCTGGGTGGCATTGGCCCACACCCGGAAGACGTGGCGCACATGAAGCGCACGGCCGACCGCTTGTTCGGCGATGATTACGTATGGTCGGTGTTAGGCGCGGGCCGCAACCAGATACCGGTTGCCGCGCAATCCCTGGCCATAGGCGGAAACGTACGCGTGGGACTGGAGGATTCGCTGTGGGATGGTCCCGGTCAACTGGCGAAAACCAATGCTGACCAGGTCAAGCGCGCCCGCGCTCTGATCGAGGCCTTGAGCTTGGAGGTAGCTACACCGGATGAAGCGCGCCAAATTCTGGGGTTGAAAGGACGCGACAACGTCAACTTCTGAGATGTCTATTTGCTATAAGGTTGATGGTTTTTGCGCGGACTGGTGAAGCGCCCAGAGTCGCCTCTATGGATCAGCTTGACGCGAGTATCGGCATCGTGATCCGCGACACATAGGGCAGCTCGCCAACGTCATTGGTGGGCTTGATCTGCAAGACTTGGGTGTACTCCCCATTCTCGTTTGGGTCATTCCTATTCAGCAGCCAACAAACAGATGTGATCATGACTTCAGACTTGTGCCGGGAGCACCGACTTGCGTTCCACCAAGTAGCAAGGGATGACCACCTGGCGCGAATCAACTTTGCCCTGCATCTGTTCGTGCAAAAGATCCAGCGTGGCGTCGACCATGTCCTCGACGTTCTGCACCACGGTGGTGAGCTGATACGCGCCCCAGGCCGCTTGCGGCACATCGTCGAATCCCACCACGCTTACATCCTGCGGTACACGCAGGCCCAGCTCGATGCGAAGCACATCCATGGCGGCAATCGCCATGTGGTCGTTGGCAACGAAGACTGAGTCAGGCCAGACAGCCCCAGAAAAGAGCGCGCGCGTCGCTTGCTGCGCACCATCAAAACTGTAGTGCCCCACGGCGCGACGGAAGACCGGGACGCCACTTTCCCGCAGCGCTTCGTTGAAGCCGTTTTCGCGATCTACACTGGTTGATGAAGTCTCCAGCCCGGCGAGAAAGGCGATTTTTTTAGGCCCACGCCCCAACAGTAGCTCGGCCACCATTCGTCCGCCGAGGTAGTTGTTGGAAGTCACAGAACTCGTGGTGTGCCGGGCCAGTGCGCTGGAGTCCGCCACACGGTTGAACAGCACGACCGGCACGCCCGAGTCAGCGCAGTTTTTGGCGAGACCGGACGAAAGAATAGTGGACGCCATCACAATGCCATCGACCTGATACTGTAGGATTTCGGCAAGTACGCCATCGGCGTCGTTCAGCTCGCTGATGAACAACAGCACATGGTAGCCCTGTTTTTGCAGCTTCTGTGAGAGTCGCTCGATCACCAAGGGATAGAACTGGTTTTCTAGGTAGCTCATGACCAGCGCGATGATTCGGCTGCGCCGCGTAATGAGGCTGCGCGCTAGCGCGTTGGGCCGATAGCCCAGGGTCTTGGCCGCGGCCAGTACCTTGCTGCGCGTTTCGTCCGACACGCTCGCGCCTGGGGTGAAGGTGCGACTAACGGCGGACTGTGATACCTGCGCGAGGCGCGCTACCTCCTGGGCGGTGGTGCTGGTTCTCATGCCGCGGTCCAACCACCGTCGAGCATCAGCGCACTGCCTGTCATCAGGCTCGACGCGTCGCTGGCCAGAAATACGATCGCGCCCATGATCTCCTCGATCTTCCCGATCCTGCCGAGTGCGATCCTGCCAGTGACCCATTCGTGAAACGCGGCGTCTTTGAACATGCTAGCGGTCATCGCGGTTTCGATGAAAGTCGGGCAGACCGTGTTCACGCGAATGTTGGCCTGCCCTAGTTCCCATG
>JBASJO010000162.1:0-11650 GCA_049655365.1 Rhodoferax sp.
CTCCTGCAGTGCCAGGATGCGTTCTTCGATGGTGCCTTGCGCCACCAGTTTCACGACCCACACGCTGTTGCTCTGGCCGATGCGGTGGGCACGGCCGGTGGCTTGGGCCTCCACGGCCGGGTTCCACCAGGGGTCATAGTGGATCACGGTGTCGGCTTGCGGCAGGTTCAGACCCACGCCGCCGGCCTTCAGACTGATCAAAAACAGCGGCACCTGGCCGCTGGTGAACTGGTCGATGAGGGCATCGCGCTGCTGGCTCTGACCGGTGAGCTTGACCCATTGGATGCCACGTTTTTTCAGCTCCGCTTCGATCAGTGTCAACATGCTGGTGAACTGCGAGAACAGCAAAATGCGCCGCCCCTCGGCCAGCATTTCGGGCAGCATTTCCATCAACTGCTCCAGCTTGGCCGAGGTCTTGACCTTTTTGGCCGCGTCGAGCTTGAGCAAATGCGGGTCGCAGCAGACCTGGCGCAGTTTCAGCAGCGCATCCAGAATGGTGATTTGCGACTTGGCCAGACCCTTGGCATCGAGCGCCTCGCGCACCGTCTTTTCCATTCCTAAGCGAATGGTTTCGTACAGGTCTGCCTGCTTGCCCGACAGCTCGACGCGCATCACGGTCTCCACCTTGGGCGGCAGCTCATGGGCCACCAACGCCTTGGTGCGGCGCAGCATGAAGGGCGTGACGCGGGCACGCAGCTGCTGCAGCGCCTCGGGGTCCCCCTGTTTTTCGATGGGGGCGCGAAACAGTTCGGCAAAGCGTTTCTGGCTGCCCAGAAAACCCGGCATCAGGAAGTGGAACAGGCTCCAGATTTCGCCCAGATGGTTTTCCATGGGTGTGCCCGACAGGCACAGCCGGTGATGGCTGTTGAGCCCGCTGGCCACCTGCGCGGCGTTGGTGTTGGCGTTCTTGATGTTTTGCGCTTCATCGAGCACCACCAGGTGCCACTGCGCCTCCAGCCAGCGCTCGCGGTCGCGGTGCAGCAGCGAGTAGGGCGCAATCACGATGTCGTGGTCCATCATGTTGCCGGCCACCTCGTGGCGGTCCTTGCCGTGGATCACCAGGCTGCGCAGCCCGGGGCAGAAGCGCTCGGCTTCGCGCTGCCAGTTGCCCATCAGGCTCACCGGCGCAATGATCAGCGCCGGGTGCGTCAGGCGGCCGGCGTCCTTTTCGATCTGGATGTGTACCAGCGTTTGCAGTGTTTTGCCCAGGCCCATGTCGTCGGCCAGAATGCCGGCCAGACCGTATTCGCGCAAAAACTGCAGCCAGTTCACGCCCTGCTGCTGGTAGGGGCGCAGCGAAGCGTTGACGCTTTTGGGAACGGGCACTTCGGGCAATTCGGTGCGGCCTTGCAGGCGCTGCACCAGCTCGCGCAGGTGTTGCGCACCTTGCCAGACGGCGCCTTCACCCAGCGAGGCGGTGGTGCGCATGGCGTCCAGGCGTGACAGTTTCAGGCTTTCGCCGGCAAAGTCATGGTCACGGTCACCCACCAGTTCCAGCAGCGCGCCCAGCCAGGGTTTGAGGTTGTCGGTGGGCAGGCGGATGAAGCCACCATTGGGCGCGGGCAGGTAAACGAAGGGTGGGAGGTCGGGTAGGCCGGTGACCGCGTCGCGCGGGCTGCGCGCGGCCACCTTGATGAGCTCGGGCAGCAATGGCAGGATGTTGTGGCGCTCGCCGTTGATCTCCATCCCCAACGACAAATCAAACCAGGGTGAGGTGGCTTCATCATCGCCCTCGGGCTGCAGACGCACGTCGAGTGCCTCACCGTGCTGGATCCAGCCCGCCAGCGCTTCGTCCAGCGTCACGTCAAAACCCGCCTGGCGCAACGCGGCGTAGTCGGTGTCGGCCCATTGCAGCCAGACCTGTTGGGAGGCGCGGCCAGCGATGCCAAACACGCCCTGGCCGGTGGCCGTGAGGCCCAGCTGCATCAAGTTGGTGATGGCTTCAAGCTCGGCCTGCGGTTCGCGGTGCAGCAGCAGCCGGCCTTGGGCGTTGTCGATGAGCACGGTGGTGCCCTGGCCCACCCACCAGCCGCGGTGGCCGGCGTAGTCAAAGCGCAAGCTGGCTTGCATCAGGCCCTGGGTCGGCACCTCGGCCACAGCCGTCGGCGTCAGATGCAGGCAGGCCTTGGGCATGACGCCGGTCAGCGTTTGCAGCGGCTCCAGCACCGGTGGCAAGGGCACCGGCCCCAGCCGTTCGGCCAGTTCGGCCTGGTGTTTTTTCAGGGCGCTCGCCTTGAGCGGCGGGCTGCGCAGCAACACCGCCACCTGGCCCAGGCTCATGTCCTTGACACGGGCCGGGCCGCACAGGCCGCGCTGACTGTCCAGATAGAGCGGCGGATTGTTCAGGCACAGCTGGGCCATGGACTGGTCGAGCCGGGCGCGCAACACCCAGGCGCTGTCATCGAACTGGGCTTGTTTGACCTCGTGCCATTGCCAAAGCACATCCAGCGGCGCGCCCCATTGTGCGGGTGTGGCGGGTTGACCGTTTTTGTCTCCGATGAAAAGACGCCCGGTGCTGGCGGCCAGTTCGAGCGCCTGCACGCCGTATTTGCCTTCCACCGTGACGCGTGACTTGGCGCCGTAGCTGTAAAAGTACGCGCTGGCGGCGCTCGGCATGGTGTGCATCAGCTGCAGCACGTCGCGGTCGGCCTCGGTGGCCAGGTCGTACACTGGCTGGCCGCTGGCGGGCATGGTCTTGATGGGCTTGGCCTTGGCCCAGGCACCGTTGACCTTGGGGTAGGACACCACCGCTTCGAGTGTCAGCAGCGGGTGTGGACCCTGCGGTGCAATGACATTGAGCAGGTACAAAAACACCTCGTGGCGCGGGTTGGCATCGTTGCGCCCGGCTGCCAAGGGGGCCTTGGCGCCACTGCGTTCGAGTTCGCCGAGCCAGCGCAGCACCTGGTTTTCGGCTTCGAGTTGGGCGGCGGCCTGACGCCGCGCCAGATCAGCCTGACGCTGCGCCGCCAGCTCCTGTTCGGTGAGCGGTTTGAAGCTGGGCGCGGACGCGCTGGCGCCCAGGATCTGCTGGCCCTTGTAAGCCGCCTTGATCATCAGTGCCACGCCGTGCTTGCACTGGTAACCGACCGGGCAGGTGCAGTCGCTGTCCCATTCCAGCACGCGGCCCTCGGGACTGCGCTTGACTTCGATGCTGACCTCGTAGGGCTGGCGCGCGCTGCCCTGCACCTCACCCAGCAGCAGCCAGACGTCCTCCAGTGGTTCGATCGACAGGTCCAGTACGCGCTGGTTGCGGTACAGCTCCAGGCCACGCGCGTAGGTGGCGGCGTCGCAGCGCTGCGCCAGCGAGGCCAGGTCCAGCCAGAGGCTGGAGGCGTGCCAATGGGTTTGCATGAAACCGCTTCCTCAGGCTGGCGTGTGGCCCATGGCGTGGCCGGCTTGCTGGTCCGCGTGGTAGCTGGAGCGCACCATGGCACCCACGGCGGCGTGCTTGAAGCCCATCTCATAGGCCTTGGTTTCGAACATCTTGAACACGTCGGGGTGCACGTAGCGCTTCACCGTCAGGTGCGACGTCGACGGCGCCAGGTACTGGCCGATGGTGAGCATGGTGATGCCGTGCGCGCGCATGTCGCGCATCACTTCCAGAATTTCCTCGTCGGTTTCACCCAGGCCGACCATCAGGCCGCTCTTGGTCGGCACGTCGGGGAACAGCACCTTGAATTTTTTGAGCAGGTTCAGACTGAACTGGTAGTCTGAGCCGGGACGGGCTTCCTTGTACAGGCGCGGGATGGTTTCCAGGTTGTGGTTCATCACATCCGGCGGCGCCGCCTTGAGGATATCAAGGGCGCGGTCATCGCGGCCGCGGAAGTCGGGCACCAGCACCTCGATTTGCGTCTGTGGTGATTTGTCGCGGATGTTCTGGATGCAGGCCACAAAATGCCCGGCACCGCCGTCGCGCAGGTCGTCGCGGTCGACACTTGTGATCACGACATACTTGAGCTTGAGCTGGGCAATGGTGTTGGCCAGATTCACTGGCTCATTGACATCGAGCGGGTCGGGGCGGCCGTGGCCGACGTCACAAAACGGGCAGCGCCGGGTGCACTTGTCGCCCATGATCATGAAGGTGGCCGTGCCCTTGCCAAAGCACTCGCCAATGTTGGGGCAACTGGCTTCCTCGCACACGGTGACCAGCTTGTTGGCGCGCAGCACGTCCTTGATTTCATAAAAGCGGGTGGTCGGTGAGCCCGCCTTGACGCGGATCCATTCGGGCTTGCGCAAGATCTCGCCCTGCACCACCTTGACCGGAATGCGCGACAACTTGGCCGCCGATTTTTGCTTGGCCGTGGCGTCGTAGTTCTCTGCGCTTTGGGGCTCGCGCACCGTGTTGGTTTCTTTGGAGGTGTTCATGGGCTGCTTTGTAGGCTGTCACAGCATTTGCAATGACGGCGTCAGGGTTCGAGGTACGCGGCAAGTTTCTGGCTGAATACCGCAGCCACGTCTTGCCAACTGACAAAGACGCCGATTGTAGAAAGGTCCACCGTTTGCAGCCCGGCGTAGCCGCAGGGGTTGATACGCGAGTAGGGTTCAAGGTCCATGGCCACGTTGAGCGCCACACCGTGGTAGCTGCAATTGCGGCTGACCTTGATGCCCAAAGCGGCGATCTTGCCCAGACCGGAGAAATTGGGGACAGCCGCCCCTTTCATCGGCCGCTGCGGCAGCAAGGCATGGCCCGCGGGGTCGTCGAGCCGGACGTAAATGCCTGGTGCGCCTGCCACCCGGTGACCGGTCACACCAAAGTGCAGCAGCGTGCGGATCACGGCTTCCTCAATGCGGTAGACGTACTCCTTGACGAAGTAACCCGCGCGTTTCAGGTCCAGCAGCGGGTAGGCCACCACTTGCCCGGGGCCGTGGTAGGTCACCTGGCCGCCGCGGTTGGTGGCCACCACGGGGATGTGGCCAGGGTTGAAGATGTGTTCCTTTTTGCCCGCCAGGCCCTGCGTGTACACCGGCGCATGCTCGCACACCCACAACACATCGGGGGTGTCCTCAGATCGCCCCGCCGTGAAGGCCTGCATGGCCGCGTAAGTGGGCTCGTAGTCGACACGCCCCAGCGACTTCACCTCCATGGCCATGCCTACAGCACCACCTTGACCATCGGGTGGGTCGACAGCGTGCGGTAGATCTCGTCAAGTTGTTCGCGGCTGGTGGCGTTGATCGTGATGGTCACGCCGATGTACTTGCCGCCCTTGCTTTCGCGCAACTCGATGGTGGCGGCATCGAACTGTGGGTCGAACTGCAGGGCGATGTGGCTGATGGCGTGCACCAGCCCCTCGACCTTGAGGCCCATGACCTTGATCGGGAAGGCGCAGGGGTAGATGATCAGCGATGGCGGCTCTGGGCTCGGGCTGGTGACTGGCGTACTGGGTGGCGTGTCGGACATGATGCAGTGTTGACTTAATTAAGGGCGGGTTTCTACGTATAATGCGAGGCTAATCTGACTCTGACGAACTGTAAAGTAAGCGTAATTTAAATGGTGACAATACCACCTTCAAAGGCGCGAGACTCCGGGTTCGACAGTGAGCCAGAAGTTTTTGTGCCATTAACCCGCTTGCAGGCGCAAGCGCTGGCGCAGGCCAACCCGGTGGTTTCTCCCTGGTGGGTGGTGTTGGGGCAGGTGGTGCTCGGCGTGCTGCTGGTGCTGCTGGCCTGGTTGGTTTTTGGGGCACTTGTTGCCAAGTCGGTGGCTTGCGGTGTGTTGGCGGTGGTGTTGCCTGCGGCGTTGTTTGCGCGCGGTCTGACCAGCCAGTTCGCCAAGGCCAATGCGGGCATGGCGGTGATGAGTTTTTTCGTGTGGGAAATGGTCAAGATTTTTGTGACGATTGGTTTGCTGTTTGCGGCCCATCGTCTGGTGAAGGATTTGAATTGGCCGGCCATGCTGGTTGGTCTGATCGTCACTCTGAAGGTGTATTGGTTGGCGCTGGCGTTCAAACGCAAGGCCAAACCAGTGCAAAACATTAACGCTTAACGGCAAAGTAACTGATCAAAGAGTAACTGATGGCTGCTGAAGAAAACGCTGTGCAACACGGTCCCACCGCTGGTGAGTACATTGGTCACCACCTGACGCACTTGCAAACGAGCAAGCAGACGAGTGTGATCGACTTTTCCGTCTTCAATCTCGACTCGATCTTCTGGTCGGTCTTGTTGGGTGTGCTGGGTTTGTTTGTCATGTGGCGTGTCGCCAAAAGCGTGACATCCGGCGTGCCCGGTCGCATGCAGGCCGCTGTCGAGGTCTTGCTCGAAATGGTCGACACCCAGGCCAAGGGCATCATCCACAACGCCGAGTCGCGCAAATTTGTCGGCCCCTTGGCTCTGACCGTCTTTGTCTGGGTGTTCTTGCTCAACTCCATGGACTTCCTGCCGGTCGACCTGCTGCCCCTGGCGTGGGAAATGATTTACGGTGCCGCCGGTGGCGACCCGCACCATGCCTACATGCGTGTGGTGCCCACGGCCGACTTGTCCACCACGCTGGCCATGTCCTCGTCCGTGTTGCTGATCTGCCTGTACTACAACATCAAGATCAAGGGTGCTGGCGGTTGGGTTCATGAGCTCGTCACCGCGCCTTTTGGCACCAGCAAGAACCCCTTGTTTGCCCTGATTCTGGGTGTGCTGAACTTCGGCATGCAAATGATTGAATTCACCGCCAAAACCGTGTCACATGGCATGCGGCTGTTTGGCAACATGTATGCGGGTGAATTGGTGTTCATGTTGATCGCGCTCATGGGTGCGGTCGGTTTTGGTTCAGCCACTGGCATTGCCCTGTGGTTCGGGCATTTGGTGGCGGGGCTTGGTTGGGCGATCTTTCACATCCTGATTGTTGCCTTGCAGGCCTTTATTTTCATGATGTTGACCCTGGTGTACGTGGGTCAGGCGCATGAGCACCATTAACGGTTTGTCAGTCGGTTTCTTTCTTTCTTTTTTCTTTTCAACTTGAATCCATAGGAGCTTTTAAATGGAAAACGTGCTTGGTTTTGTGGCGCTGGCCGCTGGTTTGATCATTGGTCTGGGTGCTGTCGGTGCCTGTATCGGTATTGGCATCATGGGTAGCAAATACCTCGAAGCCGCCGCTCGTCAGCCTGAGTTGATGAACGAACTGCAAACCAAAATGTTCTTGCTGGCTGGTCTGATCGATGCTGCTTTCCTGATTGGTGTCGGTATCGCGATGATGTTTGCGTTTGCCAACCCGTTCGTTTTGAAGTAATTCTCTTCGCCTTTCATCCACTAGAAAGGGGTTGTTGTGAGTATTAACGCAACATTCTTCGCGCAACTCGTGGTGTTTTTCCTGTTGGTGGTCTTCACGATGAAATTCATCTGGCCACCCATTGCAAACGCACTGGACGAGCGCGCACAAAAAATAGCAGACGGCCTCGCTGCCGCCGACAAGGCCAAGGCCGAGCTCTCATCCGCCAACAAGCGGGTTGAGGCCGAACTGGCCCAGTCGCGCACCGAAACCGCGAGCCGCCTGGCGGATGCCGAGCGTCGTGCCCTGACCATCATCGAAGAGGCAAAAGCCAAAGCCGCTGACGAAGGCAACAAAATTGTTGCTGCCGCCAAGGCCGAAGCCGAGCAGCAGGCCGTCAAGGCACGCGAATCCCTGCGTGAGCAGGTCGCGGCCCTGGCTGTCAAGGGCGCCGAGCAGATTCTCCGCAAGGAAGTCAATGCCGGCGTGCACGCTGATTTGTTGTCTCGTCTGAAGACCGAGCTTTAAGAGAACGCCATGGCTGAACTCGCCACTATTGCCCGTCCTTACGCTGAGGCCTTGTTCAAGGCCAGCGCAGCCGACTCCAAAGCCGTGTTGACATGGCTTGACGAGCTGGCCTGCGTGGCACAGCAAGCCCAGTTGCAGCAGTTCGCTGACAGCCCCAAGGCCACGCCTGCCCAGGTGTACGAGGTCATTGCGGGTGTCATGAAGTCTGCGCTGGACAGCCATGCGCAAAACTTCATCCGCACCGTGATTGCCAACGACCGTCTGGCCTTTGTGCCCGAAGTCGCCGCGCAGTTCCGGGCACTGGTGAACGCCCAGAGCGGCTCCAGCGACGCCATCATTTTCAGCGCTTTCCCCATTGAGGGAGCCGCGCTGGCCGAGGTGTCGCACATGCTGGAAAAGCGTTTTGCACGTCAGCTCAATGTGTCTGTTGAGTTGCAGCCCGAGCTCATTGGTGGCATCAGGGTGGTCGTGGGTGACGAAGTTCTTGACACCTCTGTCAAGGCCCGTCTGGAACAAATGAAAATGGCTTTGACGGCTTGAGGCTTTGCCTCGGACCGTTGGCCCCACTAATGAAAGAAGGAAAGAGTCATGCAACTCAATCCCGCAGAAATTTCTGAACTGATCAAGAGCCGTATTGAAGGCTTGTCTGCCACTGCAGACATCCGCAACCAGGGCACAGTTGTTTCCGTCACCGACGGTATTTGCCGCATCCACGGTCTGTCTGACGTGATGCAGGGCGAAATGCTTGAATTCCCGGCTGACGCCGACGGCCAGCCCAGCTATGGCCTGGCGCTGAACCTCGAGCGCGACTCGGTCGGTTCCGTGATTTTGGGCTCCTATGAGCACATTTCCGAAGGCGACACGGTCAAGTGCACCGGTCGTATTCTGGAAGTGCCAGTGGGCCCCGAACTCAAAGGCCGCGTGGTCAATGCCCTGGGTCAGCCCATCGACGGCAAAGGCCCGATCAACGCCAAGATGACCGACGTGATCGAAAAAGTCGCGCCCGGCGTGATTGCCCGCGAATCGGTCAGCCAGCCCATGCAAACCGGTCTCAAGTCCATCGACTCCATGGTCCCCGTGGGTCGTGGTCAGCGCGAATTGATCATTGGTGACCGCCAGACCGGCAAGACGGCCGTGGCCATCGACGCCATCATCAACCAGAAGGGTCAAAACATGACCTGCGTTTACGTTGCGATCGGCCAAAAGGCGTCCAGCGTGAAAAACGTGGTGCGCTCGCTGGAGCAAGCCGGCGCCATGGAGTACACCATTGTGGTGGCCGCCACGGCTTCCGAATCTGCTGCCATGCAATACGTGGCTGCCTACTCGGGCTGCTCCATGGGCGAATACTTCCGTGACCGCGGCGAAGACGCGCTCATTGTGTATGACGACCTCTCCAAGCAGGCCGTGGCTTACCGTCAGGTGTCCTTGCTGTTGCGTCGCCCACCAGGCCGCGAAGCCTACCCTGGCGATGTGTTCTATCTCCATAGCCGCCTGCTGGAGCGCGCCGCTCGCGTCAACGCCAAGTATGTCGAAGACTTCACCAAGGGTGCTGTCACGGGCAAAACCGGTTCCTTGACGGCGCTGCCCATCATTGAAACCCAGGCTGGCGACGTGTCCGCGTTCGTGCCAACCAACGTGATCTCCATCACCGACGGCCAGATCTTCCTGGAAACCAGCCTGTTCAATGCCGGTATCCGCCCCGCCATCAACGCCGGTATCTCGGTGTCCCGCGTCGGTGGCGCCGCCCAGACCAAGCTCATCAAGAACCTGTCTGGCGGTATCCGTACCGACCTCGCCCAGTACCGCGAGCTGGCTGCCTTCGCGCAGTTTGCTTCCGACCTCGACGAAGCCACCCGCAAGCAGCTCGACCGCGGTGCCCGCGTGACCGAACTGCTCAAGCAGGCCCAGTACAGCCCGCTGCCCATCTCGCTGATGGGTGCCACGCTGTTTGCGGTCAACAAGGGTTACCTCGACGACATCGACGTCAACAAGGTGCTGGCCTTCGAGCACGGCCTGCATGGCTACCTCAAGGACAAAAACGCCGCCCTGCTGGCCAAGCTGGAAGCCGACCGCGCCATGGACAAGGACGCTGAGGCCGAGTTGAACACCGCCATCGCCGACTTCAAAAAGTCGTTTGCTTAAGGTCACCTCGTAACAGACAAGGAGACTGATATGGCAACTGGCAAGGAAATACGCGGCAAGATCAAAAACTTCGAAAGCACGAAGAAGATCACCAAAGCCATGGAGATGATTTCCGTCTCCAAGATGCGTAAAGCGCAGGAGCGCATGCGCGCTGCCCGGCCTTATTCCGACAAAGTGCGCAACATTGCGGCACACCTGGGTCAATCCAACCCGGAGTACGTGCATCCGTTCATGAAGCGCAACGACGCCAAAGTGGTGGGCATGATCGTGGTCACCACCGACAAGGGCCTGTGCGGCGGTCTCAACACCAACGTGTTGCGCGGCGTCACGCACAAACTGCGCGACGTGCAAAACAACGGCATGACCACGCAAACGGTCGCCATTGGCAACAAGGGTCTGGGTTTCCTGAACCGTATTGGCGCCAAGGTGGTGGCACACGTGACCCAGCTGGGTGACCGTCCGCACCTGGACCGCCTCATCGGTCCGGTCAAGGTCCTGCTCGACGCCTACGCCAAGGGCGAAGTCAACGCGGTTTACCTGTCGTACACGCGCTTCATCAACACCATGAAGCAGGAAGTGGTGATGGAGCAACTGTTGCCCTTGTCGGCCGTTCAGATGCAGGCCGAAGCCCGCGCCAGCGAAGCCGCCACCGGCGACAAGCACGGCTGGGACTACATCTACGAGCCCGATGCGCAGACCGTCATTGACGAACTGCTGGTGCGTTACGTGGAAGCGTTGGTGTTCCAGGCTGTGGCCGAGAACATGGCCTCCGAGCACGCCGCGCGCATGGTTGCCATGAAGGCCGCCACCGACAACGCAGGCAACGTGATTGGCGAGCTCAAGCTGGTCTACAACAAGACCCGTCAGGCCGCCATCACCAAAGAGTTGTCAGAAATCGTCTCCGGTGCAGCCGCCATCAGCGGATAAGCCTCAGTTAGCAGCAAGATTCAAATTTATTGGAGCAAAACCAAATGGCTCAGGAAAACACAAATACGAACGCCGGCGTTCAAGGCAAGATTGTTCAGTGCATTGGCGCTGTGGTTGACGTGGAGTTTCCGCGCGAGCACATGCCGCACATCTACGACGCGCTCAAGCTTGAAGGCTCCACCCTCACCCTGGAAGTCCAGCAGCAGCTGGGCGACGGCATTGTCCGTACCATTGCCCTGGGCTCCAGCGACGGTTTGCGCCGTGGCCTGATGGTGTCCAACAGCGGCAGCTCCATCATGGTGCCGGTGGGAACCGCCACCCTGGGCCGCATCATGGACGTGCTCGGCGCGCCCATCGACGAGCGTGGTCCGGTTGCATCGACCAAGATGGCCTCCATCCACCGCAAGGCCCCCACCTATGACGAGCTCAGCCCGTCGCAGGAACTGCTGGAAACCGGCATCAAGGTGATTGACCTGGTGTGCCCGTTCGCCAAAGGCGGCAAGGTCGGTCTGTTCGGTGGTGCCGGCGTGGGCAAAACCGTGAACATGATGGAACTCATCAACAACATTGCCAAGGCGCACAGCGGCTTGTCGGTGTTTGCCGGCGTGGGTGAGCGTACCCGTGAAGGCAATGACTTCTACCACGAGATGGCCGACTCCGGCGTGGTGAACCTCGAAAAGCTCGAAGACTCTAAAGTGGCCATGGTCTACGGCCAGATGAACGAGCCCCCGGGCAACCGTCTGCGCGTGGCCCTGACCGGTCTGACCATTGCCGAGTCGTTCCGCGACGAAGGCAAGGACGTGCTGTTCTTCGTGGACAACATCTACCGTTTCACACTGGCCGGTACCGAAGTGTCCG
>JBASJO010000163.1:0-2337 GCA_049655365.1 Rhodoferax sp.
ACTATGCCCGCCATGACGGACTGACCGCCGACGTGGCCGAGGCCATCGAAGACCATTACAAGCCCCGTTTCGCCGGCGATGCCCTGCCGCGCAACCCGGTCGGCGTGGTGGTGGCGCTGGCCGACAAGCTGGAAACCCTGGTGGGCATGTTCGGCATTGGCAACCTGCCCACCGGCGACAAGGACCCGTTTGCCTTGCGCCGCCACGCGCTCGGTGTGATCCGCATGTTGGTTGAAAAAGATCTGGCCCTGGATTTGAACGCGCTGGTCGGTGCTGCCGTGCCGGCGTTCGGCGACAAGATCAGCGACGCCAGGGTGGCCCTTGGTGACTTCATCTATGACCGCCTGGCCGGTTCCCTGCGCGAGCAGGGCTACAGCGCGCTCGAAGTCGATGCCGTGCTGGCCTTGCGTCCGCAGCGTTTGGGTGACGTGCCGCGTCGGCTGGCCGCGGTGCGCGCCTTTACCGCGCTGGCCGAGGCGCCGGCGCTGGCAGCGGCCAACAAGCGCATCAGCAACATCCTGAAAAAAGCTGACGCGGCGGGCGCCGTCGACGCCCATGTGAGCGAACTGCTGCTGCAGGAGCCGGCCGAAAAAGCGCTGTATGCGGCCATGCAGGACATTGCACCACGCGCTCAGGCGCTGTTTGTGGCGGGTGATTACACCACCGCGCTGCAAACCCTGGCCGCCTTGCGCGCGCCGGTGGACGCCTTCTTTGACGGCGTGATGGTCAACGCCGAGGCGCTCGATTTGCGCCTGAACCGTCTGGGCCTGCTCAAGACCCTGCACGGAGCCATGAATCAGGTCGCCGACTTGTCGCGCCTGGCTGCATGACCGTTTGTAACGCTGACGAAGGCAGAAAATGACCCCGATCAAACTGGTGATTCTGGACCGCGACGGCACCATCAACGAAGACAGCGACGACTTCATCAAGTCGGCCGACGAATGGCATCCCCTGCCCGGCGCGCTGGAAGCCATCGCCCGGCTCAACCACGCCGGCTGGCATGTGGTGGTGGTGAGCAATCAGTCGGGACTTGGGCGCGGGCTGTTCGAGGTGTCTGACCTGAACGCCATTCACGCCAAGATGCACCAGATGTTGGCGGACGTGGGCGGACGCATCGATGCCGTTTTTTACTGTCCGCACACACCGGCTGACGCCTGCCGTTGCCGCAAGCCAGACACCGGCTTGTTTCAGCAAATTGAAGACCGTTACGGGCTGGATCTGAAGAATGTGCCCGCGGTGGGTGACTCGGCCCGTGATGCTGTTGCTGCCGTTGCGGTGGGCTGTGAGCCGCACTTGGTGATGACGGGCAAAGGCGCTGTTTACAAGGGCAGGGACCTGCCCGAGTCTTTTCCGTCGCACACCCTGGTGCACGACAACCTGTCGGCCTTTGTCGACTTCTTGCTTGACCGCGAAGAAGCGCGGGCCTGAGACCATGCTGGCGCTGCTTCGATCGATTGTGCACATGGTCTGGATGGTGGTCACGGTGGTTCCGTGGACCTGTGCCGTATTGCTGGTGTCGTTGTTCTCGCGCCGAGCTGCCTGGTGGACGGCGGTGAACTGGTTCAGCGTGGTGATGTGGGGCACGCGGGTGATTCTGGGCGTGCAATTCAAGGTGCTGGGCTATGAGCATCTGCCGCTGGGCAAAAGCAGCGCTGCGGTGTTGTTGTCCAAGCACCAGTCCGCGCTGGAAACCCTGTTGCTGCCGACGCTGATGCCGCACCCGCTGGCTTTTGTGTTCAAACGCGAATTGCTCAAGGTGCCGTTTTTCGGCTGGTCGATGGCGCGCCTGGACATGATCCACATCGACCGCGAGTCGCGCAGCGAGGCCATGAAGCACGTCATCGAGCAAGGCTGCCGCCTGCTCGCGCAGGGCACCTGGGTCATCATGTTTCCCGAAGGAACGCGCATGCCGCGCGGTCAAAAAGGTAGCTACCAGACCGCCGGCAGCCGGCTTGCCGTGCAGTCGGGCGCGCCGGTGATCCCGATTGCGGTGGCCACGGCACGCTGCTGGCCGCGCCGGGGCTTCATCAAGCACCCGGGTGTGGTGACGGTGTCGATCGGCCCGGGCTTGCCCAGCGCCGGGCGTGACCCCAAGGGGCTGATGCGCGACGCCGAGGCCTGGATCGAGGCCGAGATGCGCCGCATCGACCCTGAGGCCTATCCATTGGTCTAGGCGCCGCGTAACCCATGCACCCGCTGTTGCGCTTCACGCTCGATTTGTTCGAGCCCGTCCCGGCCCCGCTGCCTGAAACGAAAGCGCCAAAGATCCGACCCAGAGTCAAACCCACCCAGCTGGCCGTTCCGCCCGCCGCGCCAGCGGGGCAGGCCGTGCATTTT
>JBASJO010000164.1:0-9418 GCA_049655365.1 Rhodoferax sp.
GAGCCGGCCTTGCGTGAGTTGCTGGTGCGCCGCCTCAAGCGCGGCAAGGTCGAGGTGCGGGCCGCGCTGGAAAGCAATGCCGCCAACCAGGTGGCCGAGCCCTCTGCAAGGCTGCTGCAACGCCTCAACACGATCCAGGACAACGTCCGGACCTGGTTGCCCCTGGCCACCCCCTTGAGCGTGGCCGATGTGATTCGGCTGACAGCGGGCGGCGCGGGCGTTGAGCGCGATTGGCAGGCTGACCTGTTGGCGCTGGCCGAGCAGGTGCTGCAGTCGCTGATGGCGGCCCGCGAACGCGAAGGCGCCCGTTTGGTGCTGATGCTGCAGGACCGCATGGCGCAATTACGCAGCCTGGCGGCGCAGGCGCAACCGCTGGTGCCGCAACTGGTGGCGCAACAGCGCCAGCGTTTTCTGGACCGCTGGCGTGATGCCATGGGTCTGGTCGAGGGCGGCACGCTGCCGGAAGCCGCGCAGGACCGGGCGCTGGCCGAGGCCACCGCGTTCGCCATTCGCATCGACGTGGCCGAAGAGCTGACCCGGCTGAGCTCGCACCTGGATGAGCTTGAGCGGCTGCTGGCCAAGGGTGGCGAGGTCGGCAAGCGGCTCGACTTTCTGATTCAGGAACTGCACCGCGAAGCCAACACGCTGGGCTCGAAGTCGGCAGCGTTGGAACTCACGCACATTTCGGTCGACATGAAAGTATTGATTGAGCAGATGCGCGAACAAGTCCAAAACATAGAATAAGCCCCATTGCCGTCTTTTCAAAAGAGCCCCGCCGTGATCGACTACCCCGGAAATCTGTTTGTTGTGGCCGCTCCGAGCGGCGCTGGCAAGTCCAGCCTGGTGAAAGCCTTGCTGGAGCTCGACGCGCTGGTGCGGCCGTCGGTGTCGCACACCACGCGGGCGCCGCGCGGCCAGGAGAAACATGGGCGTGAGTACTTTTTTGTCTCCGAGCCCGAGTTTGATGCCATGGTGCAGGGCAATGCCTTTGTCGAGTGGGCGCATGTGCACAAGTACCGCTACGGCACCTCGAAAAAAGCCATTGAGGAGCGCATGACCCAGGGCTCGGACGTCATTCTTGAAATCGACTATCAGGGCGCGCTGCAAATCAAGCAAATCTTTGCCAATGCCGTCACCATTTTCATCCTGCCGCCCAGTTGGGACGAGCTGCGCTCGCGCCTGGAGCGCCGCGGAGAAGACGCGCCTGATGTGATCGACGTCCGCTTGGAGAATGCCGCCGCCGAGATGGCGCAGGTGTCGCAATTCGACTTCGTTATAATCAACGAGTTGTTCGATCGCGCCGTGTTTGACCTCAAATCCATTGTGCACGCACAGCGACTCAAGTATCTGGCGCAGCGCCGCGCCAGAGCAGACACCTTTAAAGCACTGCATATTGCCTAGTGCGCCCCACCTGGTTTTGGAGAATTCATGGCCCGTATCACTGTTGAAGACTGCCTGTTGCAGATTCCTAACCGCTTCCAGCTGGTGTTGGCGGCCTCTTACCGCGCCCGCATGCTGAGCCATGGCCACACCGCCAAGGTCGAGAGCAAGAACAAGCCCGGCGTGACGGCCTTGCGTGAAATCGCAGCCGGCAAGGTCGGCATTGAAATGCTGAAAAAAGTGCCCTTGTAAAGCGCGCTCCGGCCCGTCAAAAAAGCACCGTTCGCGGTGCTTTTTTGTTGGTGCGGCTCAAACCGGCATCAGGCGCGCTATATTCATGGCATGCGCCCCGCCATCAACAAGACTTTGTCAGATGCCCCCCAAGGGGCTCGCGCGCCCGCGCCCTTGAGCTCAGCCGGATCGAACGCCGCGGCGGCCAGTTTTGCCAGCCTGACCAGTAAACTCGATTACCTCAGCGCCAGCGATCTGGAAAGTGTCCGGCTCGCTTACCGGTTTTCCGACGAAGCCCATCTGGGCCAGCTGCGCAACAGCGGCGAACCGTACATCACCCATCCGATTGCCGTGGCGGCCCAATGTGCCGAATGGAAGCTGGATGCCCAGGCCTTGATGGCCGCCCTGTTGCACGATGCACTGGAAGACTGCGACGTCACCAAGCCTGATTTGATCGAGCGTTTTGGCTCGCCTGTGGCCGAATTGGTGGACGGCCTGACCAAGCTCGAAAAGCTGCAATTCAACACGCGTGAAGAGAACCAGGCCGAATCGTTTCGCAAAATGCTGCTGGCCATGGCGCGTGACGTGCGCGTGATCCTGATCAAGCTGGCCGACCGTACCCACAACATGCGCACGCTGTCCGATGCGCCGCGCGCCAAGTGGGGGCGCATTGCGTCGGAAACCCTTGAGGTCTACGCCCCCATTGCCCACCGGCTGGGGCTCAACCAGACCTACCGCGAGCTGCAGGACCTGGCGTTTCGCTACCTGCGGCCCTGGCGCTACGCCATTTTGAGCAAGGCGGTGGCCAAGGCCCGCGGGCGCCGCCGTGACCTGATCCAGAAAGTGCAGGCCGACCTCGAAGCCATGTTTGCGCGCCATGGCATGACAGTGCGGATTGCGGGCCGGGAAAAAACCCTGTATTCGATCTATCACAAGATGACCGACAAGAACATGAGCTTTGCCCAGGTGACCGACATCTATGGTTTTCGGGTCATCGTCGCGGGCCTGATTGACTGCTACACCGCGCTGGGGCTGTTGCACCAGCTCTACAAACCCGTGCCGGGCAAGTTCAAGGACCACATTGCCATCAGCAAGATCAATGGCTACCAGTCCCTGCACACCACCCTGGTCGGGCCCTCGGGCATCAATGTCGAGTTTCAGGTGCGCACCGAAGCCATGCACCTGGTGGCCGAAACCGGTGTCGCCGCGCATTGGCTGTACAAGGAAAACTCCAGCGAGTCCAACGCCAACCCGGACCGCCTGGGATCGAAGTGGTTGCAGTCGCTGCTGGACATCGGCGACGAAACGCATGACGCGGCCGAATTCTGGGAGCATGTCAAGGTCGACCTGTTCCCCGATGCCGTGTATGTCTTCACGCCGAAAAGCCGCATCATGGCGATGCCGCGCGGTGCCACCGTGGTCGACTTTGCCTACGCCATTCACAGCAGTGTGGGTGACCATGCGGTGGCGGCCAAGGTCAACAACGAGCAGGTGCCCTTGCGTACCGAGGTCAAAAATGGCGATGTGATCGAGATCATCACCGACAAGGCTTGCTTCCCCAACCCGGCCTGGCTGGGCTTTGTGCGCACGGCACGGGCGCGCTCCAAAATTCGCCAGCATTTGCGCACGCTGGCACAGGGCGACTCGGAAAACCTGGGTGAAAAAATGCTGGTGCAGGCGCTGCGCGCCGAAGGCATCGAACAGTTGCCCGATGAGCAGGGCCTCATGGCGGAGGTCTGGGACAAGCTGCTGCGTTTCAGCGGCAATCGCACCCGTTCTGAGTTGCTGGTGGAAATCGGCCTGGGCCGGCGCATTGCCAGCATTGTGGCCAAGCGCCTGGCCAAGTTGCTGTCCGATGTTGGCGCCAAGCCCGATCTCCTGCTGCTCACGCGCGAGCGTTTTACCGCTGGCGAGTCGCTGGCCCAGGGCAGCGTGGCCATTGATGGCAGCGAAAACACCTCGGTGCGTTTTGCCAGCTGTTGCCGCCCCATTCCGGGCGACACCATTGTGGGCTATCTGGGGCGCGGCGAAGGCCTGACCATCCACAACAGCGATTGCCCGGTGGCCGTCAAACTCAACAACAAGGACCGCGAGCGTTTCATTGCGGTGGAGTGGGCCGATGAACCCGTGCGCGCTTTCGAGACCGGCATTGTGGTCACGGTCAACAACGGCAAGGGCGTGCTGGCCAAAGTGGCGGCAGCCCTGGCCACCGCTGAGGTCGATATCACCCAGGTGAGCATGGCCGACGAGTCACCGCAGGGTGCCATTGACATGCGCTTCATCATTGCCGTGCGCGATGTGCATCAGCTTGAGGGCGCGCTGCGCAATTTGCGTCATACCCCGGTGGTGCTCAAGGCGCAACGCAGCAAAAATCACAATTAACCGGGCGGCGGCGGGCCGGCGCCTTTGCGCCATTCCGGCAAATACTGTCGATAGCGCCAAAAGCGGCTCAGCAGCGGTTTGACGCTGGTGCCATGCACAAAAATGGACAGGGTGACCACAATCAGCGTCAATTGCATCAGCTCCAGCGCCAGGCCTTCGGGCAGGCCATGCTGGATGGCATACATCAGGTAGTACAGCGAGCCAATGCCGCGCACGCCAAACCAGGCCACCAGGCTGCGCAGGGTCCAGGGCGTGCCAGTGCCCGTCAAGCCCGCCAGCACGCTGACGGGGCGCACAACGGCAAAGACAAAAAACGCCAACGCCACGGCACGCCAGCTCCAGGAATCAAGAAACAGCGAGCCCCCGATCAGCAGCACCAGCACCATTTCCGAGAGCCGTTCCAGATGCTCCTTGAAGATCAGCGATTGCGCACTGATGGTTGCTGTGACGGCCTGGGGTTCGGCCGCCGGCCCTGCGCTTTCAAGACGCTGGTCTGGCTTCTGAAGCGGATCTGACAAGGGCGTGTTGAGGTATTTGACTTCGGTCTGTCGTAGCGCCACGGCGGCAAAAAATACCGCCAGAAAGCCCCAGGCATTTACCATCACACTCACACCGTAGACCACACCGATCAGCCCGAGCCCGAGAAAGTCATTCATGAGCGGCTGGGCCGGTGCCAGTTGGCGCAATTTGCGGCCCGCATGCGCCAGTGCCACGCCGGCGGCAACCCCGATGACAATGCCTGCTGCCGTGGCCCACAGCACATCGACCAGCACCCAGCGCAGGCCGGTGTCGCCCAACTCGTGCAGTCCGAGCAGCCCCAGGCCCAGCATCACAAACGGAAAGGCGCTGCCGTCGTTCATGCCGGCCTCGCAGGTCAGGGTGAAACGCAGTTGGTCACGGTCCCCTGGATGACGGGTCTGCACATCGGTGGCTAACACCGGGTCAGTGGGCGACAAGATGGCGCCCAGCAAAATGCCGGCGCCCAGGGGCAAATCCAGCAGGTAGTAGGCAAAGGCCGCGATCAGTGCGACGCTGGCCACCATCGACAGCGACGCCAACAAGATCGGTGCCCGCCAGCGCGTCAGGCTCACCGGTACCGGCATCTTGACACCCGCAGAAAACAGCGAGACCAGCACCACCACTTCGGTCAATACCTCCAGCAGCGCCGACTCCTTGAGCGGATTGAAGTGAAAGAAGTTGAACACCGTCGGCCCCACCAGCAGCCCCACGGCCAGATAGACGATGGCTGGCGTGACGGGCAGGTTTTTGAGCAGGGAGGCCGTCAGTCCCCGGGTCAGCAGCAGGGAGCCCACCAGTAAAAACCACAGGGCGTTGGTCATGAAGTTGATTTGTAAGTTGGCACGACCCACTGTACACCCTGCACTTCAGTCGATTGTGAAAGTTGGGTACCATTCACCCTTTCTTGCACTTTTTTCGCCATGCCTGACATCAGTTCCTCCCTGTTCTGGATTGCCGTGCTCCAGATCATCGCCATCGACATCATGCTCGGTGGCGACAACGCCGTGGTCATTGCCCTGGCCTGTCGCAAATTGCCACCTGAACAACGCCGCAAAGGCATCTTCTGGGGCGTGGTCGGCGCCATCGGCCTGCGCGTGGTGATGATCTTCTTCGCGCTGCAACTGCTGGCGCTGCCCTACCTCAAGATTGTTGGCGCGCTGCTGTTGCTGTGGATCGGCATCAAGCTGTTGCTGCCCGAGCATGACGACGAGCATGGCAGTGGTATTGACGGCGGCACCACGTTGATGGCCGCCATCAAGACCATTGTGGTGGCCGACGCCGTGATGAGCCTGGACAACGTGATTGCCGTGGCCGGGGCCTCGCACGGCTCCATGGTGCTGGTCACCTTCGGCATTCTGGTGTCGATCCCGATCGTGGTCTGGGGCAGCAAAATCGTCCTCACCCTGATGGACCGTTTCCCCATGGTGATCACCCTGGGCGCAGCGCTGCTGGGCTGGATCGCCGGCGGCATGATGGTCACCGATCCGGCCATGCCGCCCACGGTGGCCGCAAGCATTCCCTATGTCGGCCAGGTCTTCGCCGCCACCGGTGCCCTGCTGGTGGTGCTGGTGGGCAAATGGCTGGGCAGCCGGCGCACGCCGCCCAAGGCGGTGGAACTGACGTCTGAAGTCCACAACCCCAGCACCTGAGGAGCACTCCAATGAACACATCCTGGCTGATTGCCATTGACGGCTCCGAGCCGTCGCTCAAAGTCATTGACTACGTGATCACCGAAGCTGCCAATCGGTTGACACGGCCGCAACTGCTGCTGGTCAATGTGCAGCCGCCGCTGTCCAATGACATCACCCGCTTCATCGAGGAAAAAGTGGTGAGTGATTACCACCGTGAAACGGGCGACGCCGCCTTGGCGCAAGCCAGGCAAAAGCTCGATGCTGCCGGCCTGGCTTACTCGTCCCACATCATGCTGGGCGAGGCGGCGCCCACCCTGGTCGAATTCGCCGCTGACAAAGGCTGCAGCATGATCGTCATGGGTGCCCGTGGCTTGGGCAGTGCCGCTGGCCTGCTCATGGGCTCGGTCGCCACCAAGGTGGTGAAGCTGTCCACGGTGCCGGTGCTGCTGGTGAAGTGAGTCCGGCGACCTCGGCCAGTTGCTGAACGGGAAGACCATGAAACCCCTGCTTTTCTCCTGGGTCAAAGAACGGGCCTGCCTGGCCTTGTTGGTCCTGACGATCGCTGGCTGTGCCACCCGCCCCGTCGACGTGCCTCGCCCCGCAGCGACCCCAGCACCCAAGCTGGAAAAACATCATGTTGACCTGGGTGGTGGTGTCAGTGTCAGCTACCAGATCGAGCGGAAAATTTCCACCATCAATGGTGTGAGTTGCTACGCCTTTGTTTCTGGCACGCTGAACAACGACTCAAGCCGGATTCTGGGTCGCCGCACCGTCATCGACTTCAATTTTTTCAGTGCCGGCAAGCAGTCTTTCCGTGACCTGACTTCGCCGGTCGCCGACATCCCGCAAGGCAGCCGTGCCATGTTTGAAATGGTGGTTTCACCGGTGCACAAGGACGGTTGTGTCAGTTATGACCGAATTGATGTCTCACTGAGAAAAGTTGTCCTGAACCGGATCGACTGAACTGTCTTGAAGCCGGTAGCAGCCTGGAGTGGGCTGCTGCGGTTGCCAAGCTCAGGCCAGATCGAAGCGGTCAGCGTTCATCACCTTGACCCAGGCCGCGATGAAGTCCTGCACAAATTTGGCCTGGTTGTCGTCCTGGGCATACACCTCGGCGTAGGCGCGCAGCACCGAATTCGAACCAAAAACCAGGTCCACCCGGGTCGCCGTCCACTTGACCGCGCCGCCCTTGCGCTCGCAGATGTTGTACAGGTTGCGCCCGGCGGGTTGCCAGGAGTAAGCCATGTCCGTCAGGTTGACGAAGAAGTCATTGCTCAGGGTGCCCACCCGCTCGGTCAAGACCCCATGCTGGCTGCCGCCATGGTTGGCGCCGAGCACTCGCAGGCCGCCGACCAACGCCGTCATCTCGTGGGCGCTCAAGCCCAGCAGTTGGGTGCGGTCGAGCAATAACTCTTCGGCGCTGACGACAAAGTCTTTTTTGAGCCAGTTGCGGTAACCGTCAGCCAGCGGCTCCAGCACCGCGAACGACTCGACATCGGTCATGTCCGGTGTGGCATCGCCCCGACCCGGCGCAAAGGGCACGGTCACGTCAAAGCCGGCCGCCTTGGCCGCCTGCTCGACGCCGACGTTGCCGGCCAGCACGATGACATCGGCCACGCTGGCCCCGGTCTGCACCGCAATGCCTTCCAGCACGGCCAGCACCCGGGCCAGACGGGCCGGTTCATTGCCTTCCCAGTCCTTTTGTGGCGCCAGGCGAATGCGTGCACCGTTGGCGCCACCACGCTTGTCGGAGCCGCGGAAGGTGCGGGCGCTGTCCCAGGCAGTGGCCACCATGTCTCCCACGCTCAGGCCGCTGGCGGCAATGCTGGCCTTGACGGCAGCCACGTTGTAGTCGGTGCGGCCAACGGGCACCGGGTCTTGCCAAATCAGACTTTCCTGTGGCACGTCCGGGCCGAGGTAGCGGACCTTGGGGCCCATGTCGCGGTGCGTCAGCTTGAACCAGGCGCGCGCAAACATGTCCGAAAAATAGGCCGGATCTTGCTGAAAACGCTCCGAAATCTTGCGGTACGCGGGGTCCATCTTCATGGCCATGTCGGCGTCAGTCATGATGGGGTTACACCGGATGGTCGGGTCTTCCACATCCACCGGTTTGTCTTCGTCCTTGATGTTGACCGGCTCGTACTGCCAGGCGCCGGCCGGGCTCTTTTTGAGCTCCCAGTCGTGATTCAGCAGCATGTCGAAGTAGCCGCCTTTGCCCACATTCCACTGGGTCGGGTGCGCGGTCCAGGCGCCCTCGATGCCGCTGGTCACGGTGTCGCGACCCACGCCACGGCTGCTGTGGTTGATCCAGCCCAGGCCCTGTTCTTCCAACTCGGCGCCTTCAGGTGCCGGGCCCAGCTTGGCAGCGCTGCCGTTGCCGTGGGTCTTGCCGACGGTGTGGCCACCGGCCGTCAGGGCCACGGTTTCCTCGTCGTTCATGGCCATGCGCTCGAAGGTGACACGAATGTCCCGGGCGGTCTTGAGCGGGTCGGGTTGGCCGTCCACGCCTTCCGGATTGACGTAAATCAGGCCCATCATCACAGCGGCCAGCGGGTTGTCCAGGTCGCGTTCACCTGAGTAGCGGCTGTTGGGGTTGTTGCTGGGTGCCAGCCATTCTTTTTCAGCGCCCCAGTAAATGTCCTTTTCGGGGTGCCAGATGTCTTCGCGGCCGAAGGCGAAACCAAAGGTCTTCAGGCCCATCGATTCATAGGCCATGTTGCCGGCCAAAATGATCAGGTCGGCCCAACTGAGCTTGTTGCCGTACTTTTTCTTGATCGGCCACAGCAGGCGGCGCGCCTTGTCCAGATTCGTGTTGTCGGGCCAGGAGTTCAGCGGTGCAAAGCGCTGGTTGCCCTGGCCGCCACCGCCACGGCCATCGGCAATGCGGTAGGTGCCGGCCGAGTGCCAGGCCATGCGGATCATCAGGCCGCCGTAATGGCCCCAGTCGGCAGGCCACCAGTCCTGACTGTCGGTCATCAGGGCCTTGAGGTCTTTTTTGAGGGCATCGACGTCAAGCTGTTTGACTTCTTCGCGGTAGTTGAAGTCCGCGCCCATCGGGTTGGTCTTGCGGTCCTGCTGGTGCAGGATGTCCAGGCTCAGCGACTTGGGCCACCAAGCCATGTTTGTCGTGCTGGCCGATGTGGCGCCACCGTGCATGACGGGGCATTTGCCAGCAGAACTCGGCTTGTTGTTTTCCATTTTGCGCTCCTTGGCTTGCGTTGTTGAGAAAACAACTATAGCGCTGACCGCACCAGATCGGGATAACCGGATACGAC
>JBASJO010000165.1:0-1731 GCA_049655365.1 Rhodoferax sp.
CACTAGTTTCAATGACCCTCAATGGCCGCCAGGTGGAAGAGGCCGTCGAGCCGCGCACGCTGTTGGTGCACTTTTTGCGCGAGAAGATGAACCTGACCGGCGCCCACATCGGCTGTGAAACCAGCCACTGCGGTGCCTGTACCGTGGACATCGACGGTCAATCCGTCAAGTCTTGTACCCATCTGGCCGTGCAGTGCGATGGCAGCGACGTCAAGACCGTCGAAGGTCTGGCCAATGCCGGCCTGTTGCATGCGGTGCAAGAAGGTTTTTACAAGGAACATGGCTTGCAGTGCGGCTTCTGCACGCCGGGCATGCTGATGCGCGCCTACCGCCTGCTGCAGGACAACCCGACGCCGACGGAAGCGGAAGTCCGTGTCGGCATGGCGGGTAACCTGTGCCGTTGCACCGGTTACCAGAACATCGTCAAGGCCGTGCTGCATGCAGCCAGCGCCTTGCAGAAAACCACCGTCGCCGCGTAAGCGCGGCCCCCAAAAGGAGACACGCATGAACGCACCAATAAGTGACCGTGAAAAAGCCCTGATGGGCATGGGCGAATCCCGCCTGCGCAAGGAAGACGCGCGTTTCATCCAGGGCAAGGGCAATTATGTGGATGACATCAAGCTGCCCGAGATGCTGCACATGGCCATCGTGCGCTCACCTGTGGCCCACGCCCGCATCCTGCGCCTCAACAAGGAAGAAGCGCTCAAGGTTCCCGGCGTCGTTGCTGTCTTGACCGCCGAAGACCTCAAACCCCTCAAACTGCACTGGATGCCGACCCTGGCGGGCGACGTCGCGGCCGTGCTGGCGGACGGCAAGGTCCACTTCCAGATGCAGGAAGTGGCGGTGGTGATTGCCACCGACCGCTATGCCGCCGCCGATGGGGTGGCCGCGGTGGAAGTCGAGTACGAAGAACTGCCGGTGGTGATTGACCCGTTCGAGGCCCTCAAACCCGGCGCCCCGGTGATCCGGGAAGACCTGGTCGGCAAAACCGAGGGCGCACATGGCAAGCGCTACCACCACAACCACATCTTCACCTGGGATGCCGGTGACAAGGAAGCCACCGATGCCGCTTTTGCCAGCGCACCGATCACGGTGAAGCAGGACATGCATTACCCACGTGTGCACCCCTGCCCGCTGGAGACCTGCGGCGCGGTGGCCTCGTTCGACCCCATTCGTGGTGAACTCACCACCTGGATCACCAGCCAGGCACCGCACGTCGTGCGCACCGTGGTGTCCATGCTGTCGGGCATTCCGGAGTCCAAGGTTCGCATCATCTCGCCGGACATTGGCGGCGGCTTTGGCAACAAGGTCGGCATCTACCCCGGCTACGTGTGCGCCATTGTCTCGTCCATCGTGCTGGGCAAGCCGGTCAAGTGGATCGAAGACCGCATCGAGAACCTCTCCAGCACGGCGTTTGCCCGTGACTACCACATGACGGGCGAGTTGGCCGCCACCGCCGACGGCAAGATACTCGCGCTGCGCACCAATGTGATCGCGGACCACGGTGCCTTTGATGCCTGCGCCGACCCGACCAAGTTCCCGGCCGGCATGTTCCACATCGTCTCCGGCAGCTACGACATCCCCAGTGCCTATTGTCGCGTCGACGGCGTCTACACCAACAAGGCACCCGGTGGTGTCGCCTACCGCTGCTCGTTCCGCGTCACCGAGGCGGTGTACCTGGTTGAACGCATGGTCGATGTGCTGGCGCAAAAGTTGGGCATGGACAAGGCT
>JBASJO010000166.1:0-1503 GCA_049655365.1 Rhodoferax sp.
GTGCCGTTGAGCTCGATGCGCTCGGGAAAACCGGGGTAGGCTGCCGTGGTGGCTTGGACGGTGGCCATGACGTCGTTGGCGTAGTGCAACAGGGCGCAGGCGCAGTCTTCTCCCTCCATGCTGTGCACCGGGCTTGTGCTGGCCAGGCCCATCACCCGTGTGGGCAAGCCGGTGCAACTGAGCAGAAGATCCAGGGTGTGGATGGCCTGAGTCATTAGCACACCACCGCCGTCGCGGGCCAGAGTGCCGCGTCCCGGCGCGTCGTAATAACTTTGGGGACGCCACCAGCGCACGCTGGCCGAGGCGCTGACCAGCTGTCCCAAGTCACCAGCGTTGAGCAAGGCTCGCAAACGAATGGCCGTCGGGCGCAAGCGGTGTTGCAGCATCACAGCCAGCTTCACACCTTGTTCCTCACACACCTGGACCAGGCTCTGGGCACGTGCCAGATCGATCTCAAGCGGTTTTTCCACCAGCACATGTTTGCCGGCGTGCGCCAACTGCTGCACCAGCGCGAGGTGGGTGTTTGGCGGCGTCAGCACCAGCACGGCCTGGACGCTGGGATCTTCCAGAAGGTCCTCCAGCCGGGTGGTCTTGCGGGCGCCGTGGGGTACTTGCGCAGAAGCCAGCCGTGTGGTGTCGCGGGCATGTACCCACACCACTTCCGCTTCATGGTTGAGATCGTGCAGGCTTTTGAAGTGTGGGCCGGAGCCCAGCCCGGCCCCAATCACGGCCAGCCGCAAACGGTCTGAAAAAATGTCAGTTGCGTCTGTCACATTCGTCATAACAAGTCTTTCATGGCGTCCAGCGGGATGATGGCGCCACGGTGGGCAATGACGCGGGCCGCCAGGCGGTTGCCGAATTGCGCTGCCTCCTCGGGCGGCGTGCCGCGCAGTCGTCGACTCAGGTAGCCGGCGGCAAAGGAGTCACCGGCGGCCGTGGTGTCGACCACATTCGCCAGGGTCTCGGTGGGCACGCTGTGCCACGGGCTGTCGCCTGAGCGAACCAGCGTGGGCGCGGCACCAAGTTTGATCACCACCTCGGGCACCTCCAGTGCCTGCGCGGCAGCCACGGCAAGTTCCAGCGAGGCAAAACCATACAGTGCCTGATGGTCGTCGGCGGTGATCAGGGCCGTGTCAGCCACCGCAAAGGCACGGCTGAAACTGTCGCGCGCCACCGCTTTGTCCGGCCACAGGCTGGGTCGGTAGTTGTTGTCAAACACCACCGTGGCACCACGCTTTCGCAAGGCCTGGGCAAAGGCCAAAAGCCGAATGCGGCCATCAACCGGCAAGATGGCCAAACTGATGCCCGAGAAGTAAAACGAGTCCCATTCGGCGATGCGCGCCTCCAGCGGGGTTTCTGCGACCTCAAAATAGGCCCTTACGGCGCTGTTGTCGCGCCAAAAGCTGAATCGGCGCTCTCCCTGAGCGTCGACCTGGATCTGGTACAGGCCCGGCATGCGACCGGGGATATGGCGTATCAGGTCCAGCGCCAGTCCGTCCTGTT
>JBASJO010000167.1:0-3120 GCA_049655365.1 Rhodoferax sp.
TCCAACAAGTTCGGCAGCATTGTGCTGACCACCGGCAACAAGTCCGAGATGGCCACGGGCTACTGCACCCTGTATGGCGACATGGCGGGTGGCTTTGCCGTCATCAAGGACCTGGCCAAGACCACGGTGTTTCGCCTGGCGCGCTGGCGCAATGCCCATGACCCGTACGGCACCGGGCAGGCACCCATACCCGAGCGCATCATCACGCGCCCGCCCAGCGCCGAGCTGCGCCCTGACCAGACCGACCAGGACAGTCTGCCGCCCTACGAGGTGCTGGATGCGATTGTGGAGCGCTACATGGAAAACGACGAAAGCATCGAGCAGATCGTCGCGGCCGGTTTTGCCAGCGCTGACGTGGAGCGCGTGACGCGCCTGATCAAGTTCAACGAGTACAAGCGGCGCCAGTCGCCGGTAGGGATTCGTGTGACGCACCGCAGTTTTGGCAAGGATTGGCGTTATCCTATTACCAACCGATTCCGGGCGTGAGGCGTTGAAGCTTTTTGACTGCCGACCCTTCCCATTTTTAATTGAGGACCTCCATGAAACAAATTACCGCCATCGTCAAGCCTTTCAAACTGGAAGAAGTGCGCGAAGCCCTGGCCGAATGCGGCGTCACCGGTCTGACGGTCACCGAAGTCAAGGGGTTTGGGCGGCAGAAAGGCCACACTGAACTTTACCGCGGCGCCGAATACGTGGTCGATTTCCTGCCCAAGGTCAAGATTGAGGTGGTGGTGAAGACCGACGATGTGGACCGTTGCGTTGACGCCATCGTCAAGGCAGCCCACACCGGCAAGATCGGCGATGGCAAGATTTTTGTCACGGCGGTCGAGCGCGTGGTGCGCATCCGCACCGGCGAGCTTGACGAAACCGCGATCTGAGCCTCGTGCGCTGACCTTGCTGGTTCAGGGCTTGGCCGGGCGCTCGTCCACCAGCTGCGTGCCGGCCAGCGCGTCATGCCAGAACTGTTGCCGGGGGTGAAAGCGGCTCAGGATAGCCCAGATGGCGATCCATCCGACGAAGATCACCAGGGCTTCACCGCCCTTGAGTTCGAAATACCAGGACGCCAGCAAGGGTGGCAGGAACCACAGCCAACTGCACAGGTAGCGCACCATTGCCCGGCCTTGGCTCAGAGGTTGTCCCAAGCGATCGAGCACCCGGATGTGCCAGGTTTTCATGGCCAGGGTCTGGCCTTTGGACCAGAGCCAGACAAAATAAATGCCAAAGATCACAAACAGGAACGCCTGCAGCGCGTGGCGGTTGTCCATGGCGTTCTTGGTCTGGCTCAGGGCGCCAAACAGGTAGCCCGCAATAAACACCACACCAAACAACAGCATGCCTTCATAGAGCCAGCAGGCCATGCGCCTGCGCAGGCTGGGAGTGGTGGGGGACAAGGGCATGGTGTTGGGAATTTGAGAGCAGTTGAAGCCAGTTTCCTGGGCGGAAAACGTTGAATTATTGCATTGCCATGTATCGGGGCAAAAGAGAGGCGTGACAAGTGCGATAATGCCGTTTGCAAATTAACGCAAACGGGTCAAGGTCCGGCGCAAAAATCAATGCGCCCATGGTTTTGGCCTTAAGTTTCGATGCAACACCACGAATGTTTGCAAAGAAGCACCCAAGGTATTTCGTTAGAGAAATTCACAAAGGTTCATCATGGAAATCGCAAAAGCCGAAGTCGCTTCGGCATCAAACTCATCAAATCCGCCTTCTTCTGCCAAGACCAAGCCGCTTGCTGCAGGCGCTGAGCATGAGCTCCGGGGCGCAGAAGTTCTGATCAAAGCGCTGCAAGCCGAAGGCGTCAAGTACGTCTGGGGTTATCCCGGCGGTGCCGTGCTGCACATTTATGACGCATTTTTCAAGCAGGACACCATCCAGCATGTGCTGGTGCGCCACGAGCAGGCCGCAGTCCACGCGGCTGACGGTTACGCACGCGCCACCGGTGACGTGGGTGTGGCGCTGGTCACCTCCGGCCCCGGTGTGACCAATGCCGTGACCGGTATCGCCACAGCCTACATGGACAGCATCCCGATGGTGATCGTGTGTGGCCAGGTGCCCACTCACGCCATCGGCATGGACGCGTTCCAGGAATGTGACACCGTGGGCATCACCCGCCCCATCGTCAAGCATAATTTTTTGGTCAAGGACGCGCGCGACCTGGCCGAGACCATGAAGAAGGCCTTCCACATTGCCCGCAGCGGCCGCCCCGGCCCGGTGGTGGTGGACATCCCGAAAGACGTGTCGTTCAAGAAGGTGCCCTACCACGGCTATCCGCAAACGGTCGAAATGCGCTCCTACAACCCGGTGCGCAAAGGCCACGGCGGCCAGATTCGCAAGGCGCTGCAACTGTTGCTGGCTGCCAAGCGGCCCTATATTTACACCGGCGGTGGCGTGCTGTTGAGCAACGCCTCCGCCGAGCTGCGCCAGTTGGTCGACATGCTGGGCTACCCCTGCACCAATACCTTGATGGGACTGGGCGCTTACCCCGCCAGCGACCGCAAGTTTTTAGGCATGCTGGGCATGCACGGCACGGTGGAAGCCAACAATGCCATGCAAAACTGCGATGTGTTGCTGGCAGTGGGCGCGCGCTTCGATGACCGCGTGATTGGCAACCCCAAGCATTTTGCCCAAAACGAGCGCAAGATCATCCACATCGACATCGACCCGTCGAGCATTTCCAAGCGGGTCAAGGTCGACATCCCGATCGTGGGCGACGTCAAGGACGTGTTGTCCGAGATGATTGCCATGATCAAGGAAGGCTCGGTCAAGCCCGACGCCAATGCGCTGGGCGCCTGGTGGGACACCATCGAGGGCTGGCGCAAGCGCGACTGCCTCAAGTACGACCCGGGTCAAAACGACATCATCAAGCCGCAGTATGTGGTGGAAACGCTCTGGAACATGACCAAGGACGCCGACACCTACATCACCTCGGACGTGGGACAGCACCAGATGTGGGCCGCGCAGTACTACCGTTTTGATGAACCCCGGCGCTGGATCAACTCCGGTGGCTTGGGCACCATGGGCGTGGGCATTCCCTACGCCATGGGCATCAAGCTGGCCAAGCCGGACAGCGAGGTCTACTGCGTGACCGGTGAGGGCTCGGTGCAGATGTGCATCCAGGAG
>JBASJO010000168.1:0-2552 GCA_049655365.1 Rhodoferax sp.
ATCCCCGTCAATACCATCCGCAAGTATTGCGAGTGGTTCGGAGTTGTCGTGGCGACCGATCAGGGCGACAAGCTGCTGGCGCGCCGAGAGCCTGGCGCGCAGCGCAGCACCGACGATATGTTTCTGATGGAGGCCGACAGGATCACTGATGTGCCTCTGCGCATCGTCAAGAACACGAACGCCGACGCCGTGAAGCGGCTACTGGATGACCTCGCCGGTCTGTCGAAGCTGGACTTCACCGGTGGGGACGACTCGGCCGGCTTTGACGGTCGCCCGAGCTTTCGGGATCTCGCGGCATTCACGTTCCAGCCGCAGAACATCGTGGCCAACCCAGACGTGTTGTTTTTTAAGACCAACACTTACGAGCACCGCGAGAAGCTGCGCAAGATCTTTCCCTATTTGCTGGGCGCGGTGACGCCGGCCCTCATGGCCAAGCAGTTCGAGCTGGGTCGTACACGTCAGGAACTGCGCCGCAAGGAGCGCGAGCTCAAGGATGCTCAGCATGTGTCGGCGAGTTGGTTGGCGGACCTGATGGTCAAGTTCAGCGAGGCCCAGGAGCTGGGCCTGACGCCCAAGCTAGAGCAACAGCCCACACGACGGCAAATGATCGAGCTGCTGGAAGAGGTCGTCGCACGCACGGATCTAACTCTGTCCGTAAGCACCTCGACGATCTCTGATGCATTGCGCGAGCTCAGCGGCCTGGACACTGAGGAGCGCGAGGTGTCGCGCGAGCTGACTACGCTGAGGCATCGGCTCGAGGAAATGAACCGCATGAGTTCCGGCGTCGACCAGTACGAGGCGGCGATAGGGCTTCAGCGGGGACGTCTTAAGTTGTCCAGCTGGCTGGTTGCACACACAGACGGCGCGGCAGATTGTCCCATGTGTGGCAGTCACACCGACTCAGCAAAACGCAAGCTGGAGGTGCTGTCAGCGCGATTGCAAGAGGTCGAAGCCGAGGCCGGCGTCGACAAGGAAGTACCCGCCGCATTTGATCGTGAACTGCAGCGCGTGACGGCCGAAGTTGGGCAGGCGACGGAGCGGTTACGGTCCGTTCAGATTCGCAAACGTGCCTTGTCCGGTCGCTCTAAGGAGGCGAGTGAACGTCAGTTTGGGGCGAAGAAGGCTGAGCGATTTGTCGGCAACCTCGAGTCCGCCCTTGATCTTCACCGGCGCTTGGGTAGCGATAGTGACCTTGTCGATGAGGTGGCACGACTGCGGGAAACCGTTCAGCGGTTGGAGGCGGAGCTTCGCGAGCAGGATATCGACTCCCGCAAGCGCCGAGCCTTGCTCGCGGTCGACACTCATGCGGGTCGCCTTTTGCCCTACTTGGATGTGGAGAACGCCGATGCCCCCATCTCCCTCGAAATCAGCGACCTGACGATCAAGGTGCGGACCGCGGACCGCGATGACTACCTGTCCGAGATCGGCAGCGGCTCCAACTGGCTCTCCTACCACCTAGCCATGCTGCTGGCTCTGCACCAGTTTTACTTGGCCCAGCCGAGCAGTCCCGTGCCCGCCTTCGTGGTGCTGGACCAGCCCAGCCAGGTGTACTTCCCGAAGCGCGTCGTGACACGCCCGGATGAAGAAGTCGGGGAGCCGCGCTTTCGGGATGAAGACATCGATGCCGTTCGTAAGGCATTCGAGGTCATGGGGCAGGTCGTGCTCAAGGCCGATGGCAAGCTGCAGCTCATTGTGCTGGACCACGCGTCCCGCGACGTGTGGGGCGATATCCCCGGCGTGGTTGGGCTGCGCGAGTGGCGGGACGGGATCAAGCTCGTACCCATGAAGTGGTTGAACGAAGCCTGACTCTCGCTATTTTCTCAACTGGCTAGCAGCGTGACTTGCTGCCTGTCAAGGACATGGTGAAGCAGAGAAACTCTGCTTTGGGTCGAACTCGATAGTTCTATGAGCATCAATAGTCCCAATCCTCATGCCGCACCGGTAGTCGATTGAGCTCATCCCGGTAAAACCGCCACTTGGGCATGAACTGGGTCATCAAAGCGACAAATCGGGCGTTGTGGCTGGGCTCCAGCAGATGGGTCAGCTCGTGCACCACGATGTATTCCAGGCACTCCAGGGGCTTCTTGGCTAGCTCCAGGTTCACCAGGATGGAGTTCGCTGCCGGGGTGCAGCTGCCCCATTTCGTTTTCATCTTGCGTGCCGTGAAGGTGGGGGCCTCCACGCCGATGTGCGGCGCCCATTTGGCGATGAGCAGGCGGGCCTCCACTTTGAGCTGCTCCCGGAACCACTCATCCAGCACCGATTGGCGCTTTTCCTGGCTGGCACCCGGGCGCAGGTGCAGTACCAACTTGCCATGGGTCACCGTGACATCCGGCGGAGCATCGTGCTCAACCACCTTCAGAAGGTAACGCCGACCCCAAACGTAGTGGCTTTCCCGGTCCAGGTACTCGCGGGGTGATTGGCGGGCCTGACCACGCAGCTTTTCCTGCTGCTGCTTAATCCAGCCCAGCTTGGAGATGGCAAACACGCGCAGGGTGTCCGAATCCATATGCAAGGGCGCCGCAATTCGCACCTTGCCATGTGGGGGGTAG
>JBASJO010000169.1:0-2572 GCA_049655365.1 Rhodoferax sp.
TGTAGGCAATCAGCACGGTGACCGGTTGCGTCAGGCGCAAGGTGTTCGACTGGCCGCTGGTCATGGCGGCACGGATGCGTTCTTCGGGCCAATCGGGGTCGTCCTGCAGCACAAACTTGGCCAGTGCCACCGGCTCCTGCACACGGATACAGCCGTGGCTGAAGTCGCGCCGGTCGCGCTCGAACAGGTCCGGCGACGGCGTGTGGTGCAGGTAAATGTTGTCGTTGTTGGGGAAGACGAACTTGATGTCGCCCAGGGCATTTTGGGGACCCGGCCGCTGGCGAATGCGCCACGCGCCCGACAACACCGCGTCCAGATGCTCCGGCGCAAAAGTCTCGACCACCTGGCCGCTGGCCGTGACAAACTCCATGTCCTGATGCGCCAGATAGCCCGGGTCTGCGCGCAGCTTGGGCACGGTTTCCTGGCGTGCGATCGAGGGCGGAATGTTCCAGTAGGGGCTGAACTCGATGAAGCGCATTTCTTCGTCGAACAGGGGCGTGCGCGTGTCCAGCGCCTTGCCGACAATCACTTTCATGGTCAGTTTGACATTGATTTTTCCGTTCTGCACCTCGTAGGCGCGCAGCACAAACTCCGGCACGTTCACCACCACCATGCGCGCGGCTTGGCGCAAGGGTGTCCAGCGTATCCGCTCCAGGCTCAGTGCAATCTGCTCGGCCCGTTGCGCGGGCGTGATGTTGAGTTGCTGCAGGGTTCTGCGCCCCAGCACGCCGTCAGGCGTCAGCCCGTGGCGTTTCTGAAAACGCATCAGTGCCGTGATCAATTCGTCCTCTAGCCTTTGCGGTACCTGGGGATCGGCAGCCAGATCCCCGAGCGCCTGCAGGCGCTGGGCCAGCAGCGGTAGGCCGACATAGGTCTGGCCGGCTTCCAGCTTGCGTCCGGGCAGGGCTGGCAAAGGCGATTGCCAGGCCGGGTGCTGGCCCAGCGCGCGGTACTGGCTTAGCGCTTGGCGCAGCGGGGCCGCCATGGGCGCCTGCGTCGCCAGCTGCGCCACGGCCATGCCCAGTCGCTGCTCGCGCACGGCCATGCGCAGCCAGGCGGCGACATCGACAGCGGCGTCGCCTGGCGTGGAGAAGTTGGCCTTGATCTGGTTTGGGTTCACCCGCCCGCGGCTCAGGTCGCTCAGGTAATGCTGCATGGCCTGGGTCAACGCGGCGTCCAGTTGGGATTGTTGGGTTGGCGTCAGCGCCGAGCCCGCACTGGCCCGCGTCACGGCCTGGTTCAGGTCGACGGCCTGGTAGTGGGCCGGGTCCAGGCCCTCATCGGCGGCCGTGAGCAAAATCTGGACCGCCTGCTGCGCCTGAAGGCTGGGCCGGTCGGCGTCAAACCAAAGGGGTGGCTCCGTGGTCAGGAGGCCGGTTGCTGCGGATGGGGCAAGCAGGCCGACAAAGAGCCAGGCGCAGATCAGCCACCAGCGCATCAGCCGGCAGGTGACGTCATGAACCAGGGTTGTTGGCCTGCGCTTTGGACTTGTCACCCTGTTCCTTCCATTTTTCATAACATTCCAGGCCGCAAAAGTGGACAAAGTAGTCTGATGCCTCCGGGATGGTGGCTTCGGACAGGGGCACTTCCTTCAGGCACACCTCGCATTGCACCGGCTCAAGCGCGACGGGCTTGTTGTTGCTGTTCATTTCGCTCTCCTTTTTCATGGCCATCCGGCAAGAGTCTGCCAAGGGGAGGATGGCAATCCCACTCGGCACGTTCGATGCCTTGATTCTGGTCACCGCGTGGGAATTTGTCCAGACCTATCCGATTCACCGGCTTGCGCGGCTACGCCACTCGGCGTATTTCCCAAAGCCGCGACCTTCCCTAAAGTCACCCCATCGCTTCAGCAAAAGCCTGATTTCCGGAAACAGGCCCAGCGCAGCGACAACGGTTTCATCAACTCTGGAGTAGCCCATGCAATCTTTGAATTCACGTCGTTTTACGCTCAAGGCGATTACCGCCGCCGTCGCGCTCACCACCCTCGCGGCACTGCCCGCGCTCGCTGCCGACACCATCAAGGTCGGCATCCTGCACAGCCTGTCGGGCACCATGGCCATTTCGGAAACCGTGTTGAAAGACACCGTGCTGATGGCGATTGACGAGATCAATGCCAAGGGCGGCCTGCTCGGCAAAAAGCTCGAGCCCGTGGTGGTTGACCCGGCCTCCAACTGGCCGCTGTTTGCCGAAAAGACCAAGCAGTTGCTGGGTCAGGACAAGGTCGATGTGATCTTTGGCTGCTGGACCAGCGTGTCGCGCAAGTCGGTGTTGCCCGTGGTTGAAGAAATGAACGGCCTGCTGTTTTACCCGGTGCAGTACGAGGGCGAAGAGCTGTCCAAGAACGTGTTCTACACCGGCGCTGCACCGAACCAGCAAGCCATCCCCGCGGTGGATTATTTGATGAGCAAGGACGGCGGCTCGGCCAAGCGCTGGGTGCTGCTGGGTACCGACTATGTCTACCCCCGCACCACCAACAAGATTTTGCGCGCCTACCTGAAATCCAAGGGCGTGAAAGACACCGACATCGATGAAAAGTACACCCCGTTTGGCCACTCGGACTACCAGACCATCG
>JBASJO010000170.1:0-1609 GCA_049655365.1 Rhodoferax sp.
GACCAGGTTTAAGCCCGATTTTCAGAATTCAATAAGGTCGAGCTTGTCTTGGCTAGACTAGGGGCTTATCAGGAGAAACATATGGCAGTAGTTGAGCAGACCGTGCTGGAGGCCCTCAAGGGCGTGATCGATCCCAACACCGGACGTGATTTTGTGTCGAGCAAAGCCGTCAAGAATTTGACCGTGACCGACGGCGACGTGGCCTTTGATGTCACACTGGGTTACCCCGCCAAGAGCCAGATTCCGGGCTTTCGCAAGGAGCTGATTGCCGCCGCAAAGAGCGTGGCGGGCGTGGCCAATGTGTCGGTCAACATCGTCACCAACATCACGGCGCACGCCGTGCAGCGTGGCGTGGCCTTGCTGCCCAAGGTGAAAAACATCGTCGCTGTGGCCTCAGGCAAGGGCGGCGTGGGCAAGAGCACCACCGCCGTCAACCTGGCGCTGGCGCTGGCCGCCGAGGGCGCCAATGTGGGCATTCTGGACGCCGACATTTACGGCCCCAGTGTGCCCATGATGATGGGCATCGAGGGACGACCCGAAAGTGACGACGGCCAGACCATGGAACCCATGGAAAACTATGGCGTGCAGGTCATGTCAATCGGTTTTTTGGTGGCGCAGGATGAAGCCATGATCTGGCGCGGCCCCATGGCCACCCAGGCGCTGGAGCAGTTGCTGCGCCAGACCAACTGGAAAGACCTGGATTACCTCATCGTCGACATGCCCCCGGGCACCGGCGACATCCAGCTCACCTTGAGCCAGCGTGTGCCCATGACCGGCTCGGTGATCGTCACCACGCCGCAGGACATCGCCCTGCTCGATGCCAAGAAGGGCATCAAGATGTTCGAGAAAGTGGGCGTGCCGATTCTGGGCATCGTGGAAAACATGGCGGTGCATGTGTGCAGCAACTGCGGCCATATTGAGCATATTTTTGGCGCCGACGGCGGCAAGAAAATGGCCACGGAATACGGCATGGACTACCTGGGCGCCTTGCCACTCGACATGCAGATTCGCCTGCAGGCCGACAGTGGCAAACCCACTGTGGTGTCGGACCCCGACAGTGAGGTGGCGGGCCTCTACAAGGCCGTGGCGCGCAAGGTGGCCTTGGCCATTGCCGCCAAGAACAAGGACTTTTCCAGCAAGTTCCCCAGCATCAAGATTTCCAAGGAAACCTGAAGCGCCAGGGTGTGGGGTCAGGGCTTGGCCAGTGCCCCCCACAGTTGCACCAGCCGGGCGTCGCGACCGCAACCCGCGCGGTAAAAGTCGTAGCGTTTCGGGTTGACCTGGTGGTAGTTCTGGTGCTCGGCTTCGGCCTGGTAAAAGTCATCGGCCATCCGTAATTGCGTGACGATGGGATCGGCAAACGGTTTGGTTTTTTCCAGCTCGGCCAAGGATGCCTGGGCGGTCTGGAGCTGCTCGGCACTGGTGGCAAAAATCACCGTCCGGTAGGGTGTGCCGATGTCGCAAAACTGACGGTCACGCGCGGTGGGATCGATGGTGCGCCAGAAGTAATCCACCAGCTGGCGGTAACTCACCTGGCTCGGATCAAAAATGACTTGGACCGCCTCGGCATGGCCCGTGGTGTGGCTGGAAACCTCGGCATACGTCGGGT
>JBASJO010000171.1:0-3874 GCA_049655365.1 Rhodoferax sp.
ATCATGAACAGCTCATACCGATCTCTCTGGAATGACAGCACTGGCACCTTCGTTGCCGTACCTGAAAACGCCAGCAGCTCTGGCAAAAAAACCTCTTCCGGCGTGCAGGCCACCGGCCTCGGCGCACGTTTTGTGCTGCAGGCACTGGCCGTGTCAGTGATGCTGGCGTTTGGCGCCAACGCACTCGCACAGCCCACCGGTGGTGTCGTCGCCTCCGGTGACGCCACCATCAGTACCGGGGCGACCAGCACCACCATCACCCAGTCCACGTCAAACGCGATCATCAACTGGCAAAGCTTCAATATCGCTGCCGGCCAGTCGGTGCAGTTTGTGCAACCCACCAGCAGTTCGATTACCCTGAACCGGGTGGTAGGCGCTGACCCGTCAAGCATCCTGGGCAGCTTGAGCGCCAACGGCAAGGTGTTCCTGATCAATCCCAACGGCATCCTGTTTGGCCAGGGCGCTTCGGTCAATGTGGGCGGATTGGTAGCTTCCACACTGAACATGACTGACGCTGATTTCAACGCGGGCAACTACAAGTTCTCGGGCAACGGCACGGGTTCTGTGCTGAACCAGGGCAACATCAACGCCGACGGCGGTTATGTTGCCCTGCTGGGCGCCAACGTCAGCAACCAGGGCACCATCTCGGCCCAGCTGGGCAGCGTGGTGCTGGCCGCAGGCAGCGTGATGACGATGGACGTGGCCGGCGACGGCCTGCTCAACATTGCCGTCACCGAAGGGGCTGTGAATGCATTGGTAGAAAACGGTGGCCTGATCCGTGCCGACGGCGGCCAAGTGCTGCTGACCACCCAGGCAGCTGGCAGTTTGCTGGCTAACTCGGTCAACAACACCGGCGTGATCCAGGCACAGACGCTGGTCACCGGCAAAACCGGCAGCATCATGTTGATGGGCGGCATGGAGACCGGTACCGTGAATGTGGGCGGCACGCTGGATGCATCGGCACCGAATGGCGGCAATGGTGGTTTCATCGAAACGTCTGCGGCGTATGTCAAGGTGGCGAATGACGTCAAAGTCACCACTGCTGCCCCGCAGGGGCAGACGGGCACCTGGCTGATCGACCCGTTGGACTATACCGTTGGCAGCGGTGCCGGAGACAACATTACCGGTGCAACACTTAGCGCGAACCTGGTTGATAACAACATCACCATCACGACTATTGCAGGGCCTGGCTCCGGCTTCGGTGATATCAATATCAACGAGGCTGTCTCGTGGAACGGCGCGACCGGCGCTACGGCGACGCCGACGACGCTGACCCTGAACGCACTGCGGGACACCAATATCAATGCGGCGATCAGCGCGACCACAGGCAATCTGGTGGTGTGCTGCGGCCGCGACATCAACGTGAACGCAGCCATTACAACGGTCAATGGCAGCGTGCTGCTGGCCGCCGGACAGGATGTCAATATCCTGCGGACTACGCTTAACGATGGCACGGCCATTACGACGACAGATGGCAACATCGAAATATGCGCCGGGCGCAATATAACGCTGAGCAACACGTTCAATCCAGGCTTGGCACCCCTCATGACGCTGACCAGGGGGAGCACGACTGCTGGCGAGGATCTGGCGTCACTTGGCGTGCCGCTCGGCCTCACGCTGATGGCCGGCACCGGCGGAACCGGACCAGGGGTTGACAGCGGCACCGTGATCTTTACCAATGGCGGACTGGCGGGTACCTACATTACCTACACGGCAGGTGGGCCTGGCACGCCGGCGGCCATTTATTACAACCCGACCTCGTACGCGACGCCGACCGACTATTCGCTCAACTTCACCGGCAACGGCGGCCCGCTGACGCAATACATGCTGGTCTACCCTGGCGGTGCAGACAAAACTTATGACGGCAACACCGTAGCAACCTTCACAGGATTGAAAGGTGCTCCTGCCGGCGTCACTCTGGGTGGTGCCGGTACTGCCAATTTCGACACCGCAGCCGTAGGCACCAACAAGACAGTCACGTTTAACGGCTTTACCTTGGAAGGTGCAAGCGCCGGCAACTATGCCTTCGCGAATTCCTGCTGTGGGCCTGCCGTTAGCAGAACAACTGCGAATATCAATGCGGTCGTACTACCGCCTGACGTCGCAACGCCACCTGTCCCTCCACCCGCAGGGACACCCGATGTCGTAGACACAGACCTGTTCCCGGATATGCCGTATGAAGGCCCCGTCGTCAATCGTCGCACCCCCTTGACTTGGGCGCCCGTGGTGGTGCTTGCTGACACGCCAGCACAGCTTCAAAGTCTGACGCCACCCGTGGTCTTTGTGCCTGCGGTGCCGGTCGAGCTTGCCCCGGTGGCGCCCGAGGAAGAGGTGATCGAGACGCCCGTGCAGCCGCCGGTCTATGTCGCCCCGGCCCGCCCGCGCAAGCAAGACCGCAACTGATGACCACGCGACGTGCCAAGGAGCGGGCACCATGCTGCTTTCGATCACAAGCCACATGAGCCGACAGCTGTGCCTTGGCCTGATGATCATCGGCGGCAGCCTAGGCCCGGCCCTGGCTTCCGACGCATTGCCGCAACAAGGCTTGAAAGTGGCGCAGTTCGAGCGCGAGCTGGCCTCCATGGATGCCAAACACGCGGCGGATTGGGTGGTCGAGTCAGGCAACAACGCCGGTCTGCCCTTTGTCATTCTGGACAAAAAAGAGGCCAAGGTCTTTGTCTTTCATGCCGATGGCCGGCTGCGCGGTGCGGCCCCGGCGCTGATCGGTTTTGCCGTGGGGGATGACTCCGCGCCCGGCATTGGCGACAAGAAGCTCTCAGCCATCCTGCCCGAGGAGCGCACCACCCCGGCAGGCCGCTTTGTGGCCTCGCTCGACCGCAACCTCAAGGGCGGCCCAATTCTCTGGGTGGACTATGACGCCGCCATCTCGCTGCACCCGGTGGTCACCAGCAATACCAAGGAACGCCGTGCCGAGCGTCTGGCTTCACCGTCGCCGTTGGACAACCGTATTTCATATGGCTGCATCAACGTGCCGGCCGATTTTTTCAAGAATGTCATCAGTCCGGCCTTTGCCGGCAGCGACGGCATCGTCTACGTGCTGCCCGAAACCCGCTCAGTCAAACAGTTTTTCAACCCCAAAAATGTGGCCAGCCTCGATCAATGACCGGGCCGCCGCGTCGCTTGGTGGCGTGGCGCACAGACACAAGGCTGCCCGCTGCCGATACTGAAACCCGCCAGCGTCAACCCTGCGTTGATCTGGTTCCGAAAGTTTTCGCACCAACGCAAAAGGTGTGGAAATGAAAAATATCGAGGCCAAACAGGCCAACCACCAGGAAAAAAACATGTCAAAAACACCACGTCAATACTTCAGGTCCACGGGCAAGCTCAGCCTGCTGACGCTCGCGCTCATGGCAGCACCGTTCGCCATGGCACAAGATGCCGGCTGGTACGCCGGCGCCAACATCGGCCAAACCAGGTCGTCCCTTGACAACGCCAGCATCAGCAACAGCCTGCTCGGTGCCACCCCTCCGGCCATCACCTCGATTTCCGAAGATAACAGCGACCGCGGCTACAAGCTCTTTGGTGGCTACCAGATCAACAAGTACCTTGCCCTGGAAGGCGGTTATTTCGATCTGGGCCAGTTTGACTTTGTGACCAACACCAATGTCCCGAGCACGCTGAACGGCAACATCCAGGTCCGGGGCGTCAACCTCGATGCGGTCGGCATCCTGCCGATCACCGACAAGTTCTCTGCCTTCGGCCGCCTCGGCGTGACCCACGCGCACACCAAGGGCAGCTTCGCCGGCGCCACGACTGTCAACAGCACGAGAGCAAGTGACAACAACCTCAAGGTCGGCTTGGGTGTGCAATACGCCTTCACCGATGCCCTGAGCCTGCGCGCCGAGATCGAGCG
>JBASJO010000172.1:0-1899 GCA_049655365.1 Rhodoferax sp.
TGCACGTGCACGCGCGTTTGCCCGATGGCACACCGACGCAGGACAAGGAGATCTATCGCCAGATCATTGCGGCGGTCAAGGCGCGCTGCAACGTGATCGTTCAGGTGTCCACTGGCGGCGCCGTGGGTATGAAGCCGCAGGAGCGCCTGGCTCCGGTCACCCTCAAGCCCGAGATGGCGACGCTGTCCATGGGTACGGTCAATTTTGGTGGCGACGTGTTCATGAACGCGCCGGCCGAGATGGAGGTGTTTGCCGCCGCCATGCGGGACCATGGCGTGAAACCCGAGCTGGAGATTTTTGATTCCGGCATGCTGACCACGGCCAGCCGTTGGCTGAAAAAAGGCCTGCTCAGCGGTCCGCAGCATTTCGACTTTGTGATCGGCATTCCCGGCGGCATGGCCGGCACCCCAGAGGCGCTGATGTACCTGCGCTCCCAGTTGCCGGCGCAATCCAGCTGGACCGTGGCCGGGATCGGCCCGGCGCAACTGCCGCTGGGCACACTGGCCATCGTGCTGGGCGGCCATGTGCGGGTGGGCTTCGAGGACAACGTGTACTACCGCAAGGGCGAACTGGCGACCAGCAACGCGCAATTGGTGGCGCGCATCGCCCGCATCAGCCGTGAGCTGGAACGGCCGGTTGCCACGCCCGATGAGGCGCGCGCATTGCTCGGCCTGAGCTGATCCTTATTTCAGGCTTCCCGACAAAAACTGCGCCAGCCGCACGCTCTTGGGGCTTGCCAGCACCTGGGTCGGGACGCCCTGTTCTTCGATCTGGCCCTTGTGCAAGAAGATCAGGTGGTTGGAAACCTCACGGGCAAAGCCCATTTCGTGGGTCACGACCACCATGGTGCGGCCTTCCAGCGCCAGGTTTTTCATGACCTTGAGCACCTCGGACACCAGCTCGGGGTCGAGTGCACTGGTGGGTTCGTCGAACAGCATCACCTCGGGTTCCATGGCCAGGGCGCGGGCAATCGCCACGCGCTGCTGCTGGCCGCCGCTGAGGTGCGCCGGGTAAGCGTCTTCCTTGCCTTCCAGGCCCACTTTGGCCAGGTACTTGCGGGCCGTTTCAATGGCCTGGTCACGCGGCACACCCATCACATGCACCGGCGCTTCGATGATGTTTTGCAGCACCGTCATATGCGCCCACAGGTTGAAATGCTGGAACACCATAGCCAGCTTGGTGCGCATGCGTGCCAGTTGTTTGGGGTTGGCGGCGTGCAACTCGCCATGCTTGTCGGGGTTCAGGTGCAGCTCTTCGTCCCCCACCATGATGCGGCCCTGGTTGGGCTTTTCCAGCAGGTTGATGCAGCGCAAAAATGTGCTTTTGCCGGACCCGGAACTGCCAATGATGCTGATCACGTCGCCGGCGTGGGCCGTGAGCGACACGCCCTTGAGCACCTCATTGGCGCCAAAGCGCTTGTGGATGTTTTCAACCTGCAGTTTGAGTGGGGTGGTGGTCATATCAATCCTCAGGCGCCCAGCAGTTCGCCGCTGCGAAAAGCCGTGGCGCCGGCAATTTTGCCGAGTTCACCGCCGGCAGTGATGTAGCGGTCGCGAATGCGGGCATAAAACACACCGGTAACACCGGCCGTGATGCGCTGCGTGGTGTTGGCAATGGGGTCAATGATTTCGACGACCAGATCACCCACCTGCAACTGCTGACCCACTTCGGCGGCGAACACCACGATGCCGGGGCTGGGGGCTGTCAGAGTTTGCGAGCCTGCCAGCGGCGTGGCAGCGCAGCGGGGCGCAGGCACTTCGGGGGGCTGCGGACAGGCCAAGACGCCGATGAACTGTAGCCAGCTTACGATGGCTTGCGCATCGGTGGCCGCCCAGGCATGGCTGACATCCAGCTCGCCGCGCAACTCGATGGTGGTGCTGCAGCAGGCTTGGGGCAGGG
>JBASJO010000173.1:0-5845 GCA_049655365.1 Rhodoferax sp.
ATCTGAACGTCGGTCTGATCAGTGGTGGCACCAACACCAACGTGGTGCCGGGAACGGTCAGCTTCAAGTTGGACCGACGCATGATCCCCGAAGAGAACGCCACCGAGGTCGAGGCCACGCTGCGCCAGCTGATTCGAGATGCCGCCGCCGCACTGCCGGGCATCACGGTTGACATCAAACGCATGTTGCTGGCCCATGCCATGCAGCCGCTGCCCGGCAACCAGCCGCTGGTGGAGGCCATTCAGCAACACGGCAAGGCCATTTTTGGCGAAGCCATTCCGGCACTGGGCACGCCGCTGTACACCGACGTGCGCCTGTTTGCCCAGGCCGGCATTCCGGGCGTGATTTACGGCGCCGGGCCACGCACCGTGCTTGAGTCGCATGCCAAACGCGCCGACGAGCGACTGGACTTGGAAGACCTGCGCCGCGCCACCAAAGTCATTGCCCGCACGCTGCATGACTTACTGAGTTGAGCTGGATCAAGTCGCACCCATCCAATCAAGAAATCACCCGGCTGCGGGTGTAAAGTGCGTGCCATCCATTTTCACAAGGAGACATCAATGAGTCATGAACTGTCAGACGCAGAACAAGCCCTGGGCGACGCATCGCGCGACTACCACCGCTTTCCCACCCGCGGCAAGATCTCGGTCAACGCCACCAAACCGCTGGTGAACCAGCGCGACCTGGCGCTGGCCTACTCACCCGGTGTGGCCTACCCCTGTCTCGACATTCAGGCCAACCCCGACCTGGCCTACGACTACACCAGTCGCGGCAATCTGGTGGGCGTGGTCACCAACGGAACGGCGGTGCTGGGCCTGGGCGACATTGGCCCACTGGCCGGCAAGCCGGTGATGGAGGGCAAGGGCTGCCTGTTCAAGAAATTTGCCGGTATCGATGTGTTCGACATCGAACTGGCCGAACGCGACCCCGACAAACTGATCGAGATCATTGCCGCCCTGGAGCCCACGCTGGGCGGCATCAACCTGGAAGACATCAAGGCACCCGAGTGCTTTTACATTGAAGAAAAACTCAAGGCCCGCATGGGCATTCCGGTGTTCCACGACGACCAGCACGGCACCGCCATCATCAGCAGTGCCGCGCTCATCAACGCGCTGGAACTGGTGGACAAGAAAATCGGTGACGTGAAGGTGGCGGTGTCGGGTGCCGGTGCAGCCGCCATCGCCTGTCTGAACGTGATGATCGGCCTGGGCGTGCAGGTCAAGAACGTGTTCATTTGCGACTCCAAGGGCGTGGTGTACAAAGGCCGCCCCGGCGGCTATGACGAGTCCAAAGCCCGTTTTGAGCAGGACACCAGCGCGCGCACCCTGGCCGATGCGGTGAACCAAGCCGATGTATTCCTGGGCTGCTCCGCCGCCGGCGTGCTGACACAGGACATGGTCAAGTCGATGGCGAGCCAGCCCATCATCCTGGCTCTGGCCAACCCGGAACCCGAGATTCGCCCGGAACTGGCCAAGGCGGTGCGACCTGATTGCATCATTGCCACCGGCCGCTCAGACTACCCGAACCAGGTCAACAATGTCCTGTGCTTCCCCTACATTTTCCGTGGCGCGCTGGACTGCGGCGCCACCAAAATCACCGAGGAAATGAAGCTGGCCTGCGTGCACGAAATTGCCGCCCTGGCCAAGGCCGACATCAGCGAAGAAGTGGCCCATGCCTACGCCGGCCAGGACCTGGCTTTTGGCGTCGACTTCATCATCCCTAAGCCCTTTGACTCGCGCCTGATTTTGCGCATTGCGCCCGCCGTGGCCGCTGCGGCCGAGGCCTCGGGTGTGGCCAAGCGCCCCATCAAAGACATGGACGCTTACCGTCGTCAGCTGTCACGCTTCATTTACTCCACCGGCTTGCTGATGGAGCCGGTGTTCAACGCCGCCCGCAATGCGCCCGACAACGCCAAACGGGTGGCTTATGCCGAAGGTGAAGACGACCGCGTGCTGCGCGCGGCCCAACTCGTGGTCGAAGGCGGGCTGGCACGGCCCATTTTGATTGGCCGCCCGGCCGTCATTGAAGCGCGTATTCTGAAGGCCGGCCTGCGCCTGCAACTGGGCCGCGACTATGACTGCTGCAACCCCGAAGACGACCCGCGTTTTCGCCAGTACTGGGAAACCTACCACCAGGTCATGGGTCGCCATGGGGTCAGCCCCGAGGCTGCCAAGGCCGCCGTGCGCCGCTCCACCACCACCATTGCCGCGCTGATGGTCAAGCTGGGTGACGCGGACGCCATGCTGTGCGGCCTGCATGGCCGTTTCGACGTGCACCTGGACCATGTGCGCGACATCCTGGGGGTCAGGGAAGGTGCCTCCGGCTTTGCCACCCTGAACGCGCTGATGCTGGAGCAATACTCCATCTTCGTCGCCGACACCTACGTCAACGAAGACCCCAGCGCCGAGCAACTGGCCGACATTGCCCGCATGGCCGCCGACGAAGTGCGCCGCTTTGGCATTGCGCCCAAGGTCGCGTTTTTGTCGCACTCCAATTACGGCTCGTCCAACCGCGGCTCGGCCCGCAAAATGCGCCAGGCGTGCGAGCTGTTCAAGGCGACCTGCCCCGACATCGAGTGCGACGGCGAGATGCAGGGCGACGCCGCGCTGTCGGAAGACATTCGCAACGCCACCCTGCTCGACAACACCCTGAGCGGCGCGGCCAACATCCTGATCTGCCCGAACCTGGACTCGGCCAACATCCTGTTCAATGTGCTCAAGATGACCGGTAGCAACGGCCTGACCGTGGGCCCCATCCTGCTGGGCTCCGCCGCCACCGCGCACGTGCTCAACCCGTCCAGCACCGTGCGCCGTGTCGTCAACATGACCGCGCTGGCGGTGGCCGACGTGAGCGCGCTGCGCTGAACACCAGTCCCTGAACGGCTGGGGGTACGCCCTGCGCACCATTCAAGTGCGCAGGGCGTTGTCATTTGTGCACAGCTGACGCACAAGGCCTGGCACCTTTATTGCTGATTGACATGCACTCTGTCCCACTTTTGGAGTCCTCATGTCAAAACGCTTTTTCCTCAAAACAGCGGCCAGCCTGGCCACGGTAGGCTTCCTTGGCCTGGCCCAGGCTCAAACCACCCCAATCAAATTCCAGCTCGACTGGCGCTTCGAGGGCCCCAGCGCGCTGTTTCTGACCCCCGCGGCCAAAGGTTATTTCAAGGACGCCAAGCTTGACGTGACGGTGGATGCGGGCAATGGCTCGGGCGGCGCCGTGACCCGCGTGGCTTCGGGCGCCTACGACATGGGTTTTGCCGACTTGGCCGCCGTCATGGAGTTCCATGCCAACAACCCCGACGCACCCAACAAACCCGTGGCCGTGATGATGGTCTACAACGACACGCCCGCGTCGGTCATGGCCTTGAAGAAATCCGGCATCAAGTCCCCGGCTGACCTGAACGGCAAAAAAATGGGGGCCCCGGTGTTTGATGCCGGCCGCCGTGCCTTTCCGATTTTTGCCAAGGCCAACGCCATTTCAGGCGTGAGCTGGACCGCGATGGACCCGCCGCTGCGCGAAACCATGCTGGTGCGCGGCGACGTCGACGCCATCACCGGCTTTACCTTCACCTCGCTGTTGAACCTGGAGGCGCGCGGCGTCCAGGCTGCCGACGTGGTGGTGCTGCCCTACCCGGCGTTTGGCGTCAAGCTGTACGGCAACGCCATCATCGCTTCGCCCAAGCTCATCAAGGACAAGCCGGAAGCCGTCAAGGCCTTCCTGGCGGCGTTTGCCAAAGGTGCCAAGGAGGTGATGGTCAACCCGGGCGCGGCCATCAACGACGTCAAGGCACGCGACGGCATTGTCAACGTGGCCCTGGAAACCCGCCGCCTGCAACTGGCCATTGACACCACCATCAACAGTCCGAACGCCCGCGCTGAGGGCTTTGGCCAGGTTAACGGCCCGCGCCTGGCGCTGATGGCGTCACAAGTGTCGGACGCCTTTGGCACCAAAACCCGGGTCAACCCGGACGCGGTCTGGAATGGCAGCTTTTTGCCGCCCAAGGCCGTACTGGATGTGTTGCCGAAGAAATAAGCCATGATGCACAGCGCACTCAGCCCCTGGTTTGTCGACTTCTCGGACGTCTGGCTGGCCTACAACGATGAACTGCTGGAACAAAACCAGTTTGCCGTCGAGGCCATTGACATGAAGGTGCGCCAGGGCGAATTCATCGCCATCGTGGGCCCGTCGGGGTGCGGTAAGTCCACCTTCATGAAGTTGGCCACCGGTTTGAAGATGCCCTCCATGGGCAAGATTCACATCGACCAGCAGCCGGTCACCGGCCCGCTCAAAATCTCGGGCATGGCGTTTCAGGCACCGTCGCTGTTGCCCTGGCGCACCACGGTGGACAACGTGCTGCTGCCGCTGGAAATTGTGGAACCCTACCGCAGCCACTTCAAGGCCAAACGCAAGGAGTACGAGGAACGCGCCCGTGTGCTGCTGCAAAAGGTCGGCCTGGGCGGCTACGAGGACAAGTTCCCCTGGCAGCTTTCGGGCGGCATGCAACAGCGCGCCAGCATCTGCCGTGCGCTGATTCACGAGCCCAAGATGCTGCTGCTCGACGAGCCTTTTGGCGCGCTCGATGCCTTCACCCGCGAGGAGCTCTGGTGCATCCTGCGTGACCTCTGGACCGAACAGCAGTTCAATGTGATCCTGGTCACCCACGACCTGCGCGAGTCGGTGTTTCTGGCCGACACCGTGTATGTGATGAGCAAGAGTCCGGGCCGTTTCGTCGTCAAGCGCGAGATCGCGCTGCCGCGCCCGCGCGACCTGGAGATCACCTACACCACGGAATTTACCGACATCGTGCACGAACTGCGCGGCCACATTGGTGCCATGCGCCAAAACGGTGCAGTCAACCCGCCCAAGGTGAGCGCATGAACAAGAAACAAATGGAAATCTGGTCACCCTGGCTACTGTTGCTGGTGGTGCTGGTGCTGTGGCAAATCATCTGCTCGGGTTTTGACGTGTCGGAGTTCATCTTCCCAAGCCCCTGGCGCATCTGGACCCAGTTCTGGGAGTTCCGTGACACCATTGCCGGGCACGCCTGGCGTACCTACTGGGTCACCATGGTGGGGTTTGGCCTGGCGATCGTGGTGGGTGTGCTGCTGGGCTTTCTGATTGGCAGCTCGCGCCTGGCCTATGCCGCCGTGTACCCGCTGATGACGGCGTTCAACGCACTGCCCAAAGCGGCCTTTGTGCCGATTTTGGTGGTCTGGTTCGGCATTGGCGCCGGGCCGGCGATCCTGACGGCGTTTTTGATCAGCTTTTTTCCGATCATGGTCAACATTGCCACCGGCCTGGCCACGCTGGAGCCCGAACTGGAAGACGTGTTGCGGGTGCTGGGTGCCAAGCGCTGGGACGTGCTGATCAAGGTGGGCCTGCCACGCTCCATGCCCTACTTTTATGGCTCGCTCAAGGTTGCCATCACGCTGGCGTTTGTCGGCACCACGGTGAGCGAGATGACCGCCGCCAACGAAGGCATTGGCTACCTGTTGATTTCGGCCGGATCATCCATGCAAATGGGCCTGGCCTTCGCCGGCTTGCTGGTGGTGGGCGCCATGGCGATGGCGATGTACGAGCTCTTCAGCGCGATTGAAAAACACACCACCGCATGGGCACATCGCGGCTCACAAAACCATTGAACGGCATGGCAAACTAGCGCCATGAGCTGGCACGCCCAACTGGACATCGCCTACCGCCTGGAACAGCAGCGCAGTGTGGTGCGCCACAGCCACAACGGCCCGCTACGCGTGCTGCAAAGCCTGTACCCCGAGGGTGACGCCATCTGCCACAACGTGCTGGTGCATCCGCCCGGCGGTCTGGTGGGCGGCGACACGCTGGA
>JBASJO010000174.1:0-2834 GCA_049655365.1 Rhodoferax sp.
TTGACGATGTAGGGCGTGTAACACTCGGTGTAACCGTGCTCTTGCGTTTGCACGTCCAGCATGAACTGCGCCAGCGCACGGTGCAGGCGCGCCACCGGGCCCTTCATCACGGTGAAGCGCGCGCCGGTCAGCTTGACACCCATGGCAAAGTCCAGGCCCAGGGGTTCACCCACATCGACATGGTCCCTGATGGCAAAGTCGAACGCTCTGGGCGTGCCCCAGCTGCGCACCACCACGTTGCCATGCTCGTCCGCACCCAGCGGCACACTGTCGTGCGGCAGGTTGGGCACAGCCAGCAGCAGGTTTTGCAACTCCAACTGAATCTGGTCGAGACGCTTGCTGGAGGCCTCCAGCTCGTCCTTGATGCCCGCCACTTGCGCCATCACGGCGTCCACCTCGGCAGCGCCCGCAGGCCCCTTGGCCTTGAGCTGGCCGATTTGTTTGCTGGCGCTGTTGCGCTGGGCCTGCAGCGCTTCGGTGCGGACCTGGATGGTTTTGCGCTCGGTCTCAAGCGTGGTGAAGGCCGCCACGTCCAGAAAGGTTTGCGGATTTTTGCGGGTTTCCAGGCGGGCCACCACATGGGCCAGGTCTTTGCGCAGCAGGGTAATGTCTAGCATGGTTGTGAGATTCAGTTGGGTGAGGATTTTTTCGCTTAATCAGCTTCATTCTGGTCCAGCCGCAAACCCTTGGGCAGCGGAAACTTGACGCTCTCGGGATCGCCGGGCAGGCGCTGCACCGACAGTGCGCCCAACGCTTTCAGGCGCTCGATCACCTGGGTCACCAAAATCTCGGGGGCCGAAGCGCCAGCAGTCAGGCCGATCCGGTGACAGCCCTCGAACCATTGCGGTTGCAACTCGTCGGCACTGTCGACCATGTAACCGGGCGTGCCCAGCTTGCGCGCCACCTCGGCCAGCCGGTTGCTGTTGGAACTGGTGGGGCTGCCCACCACCACCACCACATCCACCTGCGGGCTCATCAGCTTGACCGCGTCCTGGCGGTTTTGCGTGGCATAACAAATGTCTTGCTGCTTGGGCTCGCGCACATTCGGAAAACGCGCCTTGATCGCCGCCGCAATGGCCGCCGCGTCATCCACGCTCAGGGTGGTTTGGGTGACCACGGCCAGTTTGCCGGTCTGCACCGGCTGGACGCGTGCCACGTCAAGCACGTCTTCCACCAGGTGAATACCGCTATCAAGTTGGCCCATGGTGCCTTCCACCTCGGGATGCCCCTTGTGGCCGATCATGATGAATTCATAGCCCTCTTTGTCCAGCTTGGCCACCTCCACATGCACCTTGGTCACCAGCGGGCAGGTGGCGTCAAAAATTCGAAAACCGCGCGCTGCGGCCTCCTGTTGCACGGCACGGCTCACCCCGTGGGCAGAAAACACCAGCGTGGCACCCGCAGGCACATCATCGAGTTCCTCGATGAAGATCGCGCCCTTGGCCTTCAGGTCGTTCACCACGTAAGTGTTGTGCACAATTTCGTGGCGCACATAGATGGGGGCGCCAAACTTGGCCAACGCACGCTCCACAATTTCAATGGCGCGGTCCACCCCGGCGCAAAAGCCACGCGGTTCTGCCAGCAGCACCTCGATGCCCGCGTTCATGTTCATAACACCCCGATCAGCTGGACTTCAAACGTCACCGGCTGGCCCGCCAGCGGGTGGTTGAAGTCAAACAGCACCGCCTCGCCCTTTTGGTCGCTGCGAAAGTCGACGATCACGCCGGCAAATTCACCCTGGCCGTCGGGCGTGGGGAACTTGACCACATCGCCCACGGCATAGCTTTCATCGGCCCCCCCCAGGTCCATGAGCTCCTTGCGCGCCATCCACTGTTGCATCTCAGGGCTGCGTGGCCCAAAAGCTTCGCCCGCCGCCAGTTCAAGCGTGGTCCGGGTTCCCTCGGCCAGGCCGATCAGGTGCGCCTCCAGCGCCGGCGAGAGCTCACCGGTGCCCAGGGTCAGCGTGGCCGGGGCCGATGCAAAGGTATTGACCACGTCACCGGCCGGGCCGCTCAGGCGGTAATGCAGGGTCAGGAAAGAACCGGTTTGAACGGTAGGGCAAGAGGTCGTCATGAAGTTCCTGTGAATTCTGAAATACCCCCGCGATCAAAACCTTCGGGGGGCTGGCATAAACTGCGGACAATTGTAAAAGCCTGCACCATGCCCCTCAAAGACCTGCCCCCCGATGCCCGCCCGCGCGAAAAGATGCTGGCACGCGGCCCTGGCGCCTTGAGCGACGTGGAACTGCTCGCGCTGCTGCTGCGCACCGGCATCAAGGGCAAGGGCGTGTTTCAACTGGCCCGGGAGCTGCTCGACATCAAGCCTGGCACGGATGGCCAGAATGGCTTTGACGGTATTGCCGGGCTGCTCAACGCCACCGCCGAAGACCTCAAACCGGTCAAGGGCCTGGGCCCGGCCAAGCGCTCCGAACTGCTGGCGGTGCTGGAACTGGCCCGCCGCGCCCTGGCGCAGCGGCTGCAGGAGCGCACCGTTTTTGCCTCGCCCGACGCCGTCAAACATTACCTGCAACTGCACCTGTCGGCGCGGCCCTACGAGGTCTTTGCAGTGCTGTTCCTGGACGTGCAAAACCGGCTGCTCGCCATGGAAGAACTGTTTCGCGGCACCCTGAGCCAGACCAGCGTATATCCGCGCGAGGTGGTACTGCGCGCCCTGCACCACCAGGCCGCCGCAGTGGTGCTGGCGCACAATCACCCCAGCGGTTCGGTGCAGCCCTCACGTGCTGATGAGATGCTGACGCAAACCCTCAAAACCACGCTCGCGCTGATTGACGTGCGGGTGCTCGACCACGTCATCGTGGCCCCGGGCGAGGCGCT
>JBASJO010000175.1:0-1740 GCA_049655365.1 Rhodoferax sp.
TGGGCGCCATCGCCTGGTCGGCGCTCGTCCTGACGCTGGGAGGAAGTTCACTGCTGTATTTGCTGATCCAGAAAGGCGCAGCGGCTTCGGTCACCAGCCTGATGTACCTGGTGCCACCGGTCACGGCCTTCATTGCCTGGATTTTGTTTGCCGAACCCATCACGCTCACCACGGTGTTGGGAACACTGCTGACGGCTTTGGGGGTGGCGCTGGTGGTGCGCCAGCCCAAGTGGGGCTGATGCTGATGGACGCTGCCGAAACGGGAAGGGTGATTGCCTGCAACTGTGAGCCCTGAAAAATTTGCCATATCAATACTGGCTGATGGGTCAAACCCGTCTAGAATCCATTTTCCCAAGAAGAAATTACCTGAACATAACAACTCGACCCGGTGTTTTTCAGGCGGTAGGATTCCATTCCCCCAAAAAATTCAAGAGACATTCGACTACAACTCCCGTGAGAGGTTTTTTGTGAACAAGACTGAACTAATTGATTTCATCGCGACCGATGCTGATATTCCCAAAGCGGTTGCTGCGCGCGCTCTGGAGTCCACCATCGAAGCTGTCAAGTCGACCCTGCAAAAAGGTGACTCGGTCGCCTTGGTTGGCTTTGGCACTTTTGCGGTTGGCAAGCGTGCTGCCCGAACCGGCCGTAACCCGCGCACCGGCGCTTCGATTAAAATCAAGGCAGCCAAGGTTCCCAAGTTCCGTCCGGGCAAGGCATTGAAAGATGCCTTGAACTGAACCCGTTTTCGGTGGGGTGATTAGCTCAGTTGGTAGAGCGGCGCCTTTACACGGCGTAGGTCGGCGGTTCGAGCCCGTCATCACCCACCACCCGCACAAAGGCGAACACCGTGTTCGCCTTTTTTGTTGCCTCACAGGAGAGTTTGCGCATGTTCGATATTTTCCGGAAACACACCAGAATCATGATGATGGTGATGTTTTTGCTCATCATTCCCTCTTTTGTGCTGTTGGGGATTGATGGGTACAGCCGCATGAACGAGACGGATGTGCCTGTGGCCCGTGTGGGCCGCACGGACATCACCCAAGCGCAGTGGGACGCTGCGCACCGGGCAGAAGCCGACCGCCTGCGTGCGTCCATGCCCAACATTGATGCCAAGTTGCTTGACTCCCCTGAAGCCCGCTACGCCACCCTGGAGCGCCTGGTGCGCGAGCAGGTCGTGGCACAGGCGGCTGACCAGGCCAGACTCTCCACCAGCGATGCGCGATTGGCCCGTTTTTTGCAAGAAGACCCCACCATTGCCTCCTTGCGCAAGGCAGACGGCAAGATCGACATGGACCGTTACCGCCAGTTGGCTGCCAGCCAGGGTTTGACGCCAGAGGGGTTTGAGAATAACGTGCGCTTTGATTTGGCGCGCCAACAGATTGAAGCGGCTGTCAGCGCCTCTGGCTTTGTTGTGCCGGCGGTGGCTGATGTGGCCTTGAACGCTTTTTTTGAAAAACGCGAAGTCCAGCTTGTCAACTTTCTGACCAAAGACTACGTCGCCAAGCTCAATCCGACCGAGGCCGAGCTGGATGCCTTCTACCAAAAGAACCAAGCTCTTTTTCAAGCGCCTGAGCAAGCCCAAGTGGAATACGTGGTGCTTGATCTTGACGCGGTCAAGAAGGGCATCCAGATTCCCGAGGCCGAATTGAAGGCCTATTATGAGCAAAACGCGCAGCGCTTGAGTGGTGTCGAAGAGCGTCGTGCCAGCCACATCCTGATCACTGCCCCCAAGGATGC
>JBASJO010000176.1:0-8791 GCA_049655365.1 Rhodoferax sp.
CAACTGGTCAAAGATGCGGTGGCAGCGGGCATGGAACCCAAGGACTACCTGGTCAAGGGCCTGAAAGACGGCAGCCAGGCCATGAGTTGCGAAGACCCGGACCACCCCAACAACTGGCCGCGCAACATGTTCGTCTGGCGCTCCAATATCCTGGGCTCCAGCGGCAAGGGTCACGAGTACTTCCTCAAGCACCTGCTGGGTACCAGCAACGGCGTGCAGGGCAAGGACATGGGCGCCGACGAAGCCAAGCCCGAAGAAGTGGTGTGGCATGACAAGGCGCCCGAAGGCAAGCTCGACCTGCTGGTCACGCTCGACTTCCGCATGAGCACCACCTGCCTGTACTCCGACATCGTGCTGCCCACCGCCACCTGGTACGAGAAGAACGACCTCAACACCAGTGACATGCATCCCTTCATTCATCCCTTGAGCACCGCGGTGGATCCGGCCTGGCAATCCCGCAGCGACTGGGACATCTACAAGGGTTTCGCCAAGAAATTCAGCGAAATCTGCGTCGGCCATCTGGGTGTGGAGCGCGACATGGTGTTGTCGCCGCTGATGCACGACTCCCCGGCCGAGCTGGCACAACCCTTTGGCGTGCAGGATTGGAAGCGTGGCGAGATTGAGCTGATCCCGGGCAAGACGGCGCCCAACATGGTGGTGGTGGAACGCGACTACCCCAACCTGTACAAGCGCTTCACGGCCCTGGGGCCACTGATGAACAAGGTCGGCAACGGTGGCAAGGGCATCAACTGGGACACCAAGATCGAAGTCACGCAACTCGGCCAGCTCAACGGCCTGGTGACCGACGCCGGTGTGACCTGCGGCATGCCCAAGATCGACACCGACATCGATGCCTGCGAAGTCGTGTTGCAACTGGCACCCGAGACCAACGGCCACGTGGCAGTGAAAGCCTGGAAGGCGCTGGGCAAACAGACCGGCATTGACCACACCCACCTGGCGCTGTACCGCGAAGACGAAAAGATTCGTTTCCGCGACATCCAGGCCCAGCCACGCAAGATCATCAGCTCGCCGACCTGGAGCGGTATCGAGAGTGAAACCGTGTCCTACAACGCCGGTTACACCAACGTGCATGAGATGATCCCATGGCGCACCCTGACCGGTCGTCAGCAGTTCTACATGGACCACCCCTGGATGACGGCGTTTGGCGAGGGCTTCAGCAGCTACCGGCCACCCGTGGACCTGAAGACCACTGCCGGCATTCACAACATCAAACCCAACGGCAACAAGGAAATTGCGCTGAACTTCATCACGCCGCACCAGAAGTGGGGCATTCACTCCACCTACAGTGACAACCTGATGATGCTCACGCTGAACCGCGGCGGCAGCGTGGTCTGGCTCAGTGAAGACGACGCCAAGAGCGCCGGCATCGAGGACAACGACTGGATCGAAGTCTTCAACATCAACGGCGCCATTGCGGCCCGCGCCGTGGTCAGCCAGCGTGTCAACCCCGGCATGACGCTGATGTACCACTCGCAGGAGAAGATCATCAACACCCCCGGCTCGGAAATCACCGGGGTGCGCGGCGGCATCCACAACTCGGTGACACGGATTGTGCTCAAGCCGACCCACATGATCGGCGGCTACGCCCAGTTCAGCTACGGCTTCAACTACTACGGCACCATCGGCACCAACCGCGATGAGTTTGTGGTAGTGCGCAAGATGGCCAAGGTGGACTGGCTCGACGACGAAGGCTCGTCCACTGAAGTAACCGCAGCCCACGCCTAAGGAGAAAAGAACATGAAAATTCGCGCACAAATCGGCATGGTGCTCAACCTGGACAAGTGCATTGGTTGCCACACTTGCTCAGTCACCTGCAAAAACGTCTGGACCAGCCGCCCCGGCATGGAATACGCCTGGTTCAACAACGTCGAGACCAAACCCGGCATCGGCTACCCGAAAGAATGGGAAAACCAGGACAAGTGGAACGGTGGCTGGATCCGCAAGAGCAATGGCGCCATTGAGCCGCGCCAGGGCGCCAAGTGGAAGCTGCTCATGCGCATCTTCGCCAATCCGAACCTGCCGCAAATTGACGACTACTACGAGCCCTTCACCTTCGACTACGCGCACCTGCAATCGGCGCCCGAGTCCAAGGCGGCGCCCACGGCCCGCCCGCGCAGCCTGATCACCGGCAAGCGCATGGAAAAGATCGTCTGGGGTCCGAACTGGGAGGAAATTCTGGGCGGCGAGTTCTCCAAGCGCAGCAAGGACAAGAACTTCGACGACATTCAGAAGGACATCTACGGCCAGTTCGAAAACACCTTCATGATGTACCTGCCGCGCCTGTGCGAGCACTGCCTGAATCCGGCCTGTGTGGCGTCCTGCCCGTCGGGCTCGATCTACAAGCGCGAGGAAGACGGCATTGTGCTGATTGACCAGGACAAATGCCGCGGCTGGCGCATGTGCATCAGCGGCTGCCCCTACAAGAAGATTTACTACAACTGGAAGTCCGGCAAGGCCGAAAAGTGCATCTTCTGCTACCCGCGCATCGAAGCCGGCCAGCCCACGGTGTGCTCCGAGACCTGCGTCGGGCGCATCCGTTACCTGGGCGTGCTGCTGTACGACGCCGACCGCATCCAGGAGGCCGCGAGCGTGGAACATGACCGCGACCTGTACCAGGCCCAACTCGACATCTTCCTCGACCCGAATGACCCCAAAGTCATCGAACAGGCTCGCATTGACGGTATTCCCGACAAGTGGATGGAAGCCGCCCGCAAGAGCCCGGTCTACAAGATGGCGGTGGAATGGAAAGTCGCCCTGCCCCTGCATCCCGAGTACCGCACGCTGCCCATGGTCTGGTATGTGCCACCGCTGTCACCCATCAGCGCCGCGGCCAACGCCGGCAACATCGGCATCAACGGCGAAATCCCCGATGTCAAGCAACTGCGCATTCCGGTCAAGTACCTGGCCAACCTGCTCACGGCGGGCGACACCTTCCCGGTCGAGCGCGCGCTGGAGCGCATGCTCGCCATGCGCGCCTACCAGCGTGGCAAGCACGTCGACGGCAAGCCCAATATGGCGGCGCTGGAACAGGTGCAAATGACGACGCTGGAAGTCGAGGAGATGTACCAGGTGATGGCCATTGCCAATTACGAAGACCGCTTTGTCATCCCCAGCACACACCGCGAATACGCCGAAAACACCTTTGACGTGCGTGGTGGCTGCGGCTTCTCGTTCGGCAACGGCTGCTCCGATGGCGCCAGCGAAGCGAGCCTGTTTGGTGGAGCCAAGCGCCGCACCATTCCGATTCAGGCGGAGGTCTGATCATGAGCATGTTTTCCAATCCAACCCCGGCGTCGCTGAGCCTGCGCGTTCTGGCGCGGCTGCTGTCCTACCCCGATGCGCAACTGCGCGGCGACCTCGACGACATGCGCCAGGCGCTGTTGTCCGAGAAAGCCATCGCCCCGGCGCGCCTGGAAGAACTTGACGCGCTCATCAACGGCCTGGCGCGCGGCAATGCGCTTGAGAATGAGGCCGAGTACGTCGAGGTCTTTGACCGCGGCCGCGCCACCTCGCTGCACCTGTTCGAACATGTGCATGGCGACTCGCGCGACCGTGGCCCGGCCATGATCGACCTGGCACAAACCTACGAAAAGGCCGGCCTGTTCCTCGGCCCTGATGAAATGCCGGACTACCTGCCGGTGGTGCTTGAATTCGTCTCAACCCAGCCCCCAAAGGAGGCACGCGCCTTCCTGGGCGAGATGGCGCACATTTTCAATGCCATTTTCAACGCCCTGCAACAGCGCAACAGCCCCTACGCCAGTGTGCTCGGGGCCTTGCTGGAACTCAGCGGCGAAAAGGCGCACCCGGTCAAGATCGTGGCCGATGAGCCACTGGACACCAGCTGGGAAGAACCGGTGGTCTTTGATGGTTGCTCCGTCAAGGGGCAAACCAGGCCGGACCAAGCCCAACCCATTCATTTTGTTAAAACCGATGCGGCCAAAGCCCGTCAAAGCGCGACCGCAATTGCTGGAGCCCCACTATGAACACCCTTGACTACCTCCTGTTTGGCGTCTACCCCTACATCGCCTTCGTCGTCTTCGTGCTCGGCAGCCTGATCCGCTTCGACCGCGACCAGTACACCTGGAAAAGCGACTCGTCGCAAATGCTGAAAATGGGCCAGCTGCGCTGGGGCAGCAACCTGTTCCACATTGGTGTGCTGTTCCTGTTCTTTGGCCACACGGTGGGCATGCTGACACCGCACTTTGTCTACGAGCACTTCATCAGTGCCGGTGACAAACAGCTCATGGCCATGATCAGCGGCGGCTTGGCCGGCTTGCTGGGCTTCATCGGTGTCACCATTCTTCTGCACCGCCGCCTGACCGAGCCACGCATCCGCATCAACTCCAAAACCAGCGACATCGTGCTGCTGGTGCTGCTGTGGCTGCAACTGGCACTGGGTCTGGCCACCGTGCCGCTGTCGGGTCAACACCTGGACGGCAGCATGATGATGAAACTGGCCGGCTGGGCCCAAGCCATCGTGACCTTCCAGCCAGGTGCCGTTGAACTGTTGGCCGATGCTGGCTTCATCTTCAAGACACACATGTTCCTGGGTATGACGATCTTCTTCATCTTCCCTTTCACCCGCCTGGTGCACGTCTGGAGCGGCTTTGCCTCGGTGACTTACCTGATGCGCCCCTACCAGGTGGTGCGGGCTCGGCGCCTGAATGTGCCTGCCGGACAAAATCAGCCACGCAGCCCCGGCGCGGGTGTTTGAGGTGACGGCCATGCAAACAACTCACCCGACCGAAGTCACCGTGGCCAGCATCAATGGCATTGCGCTGCATAACGCAGAAGATGTCTTGACTGCGGACGAGTTGCGCCAACGCGCTTACGCCGAATTGCTGCGTCAAGCCGCCATTCAAAAGGGCTTGCTGGACGCCAGTGACACCGCCAGCACCGACGGTGTTGCCAGCGAGGCGGCATCCATCGCCATTGAGACCTTGCTGGACCAGGAGCTGCAGGTGCCGGAGCCGTCCGAGGAAGCCTGCCGTCGCCACCATGCGGCCAACCAGGCCAGCCACTACACCACGGGTGAACGCGTCCATGTGCGCCATATCCTGTTCGCAGTGACACCCGGCGTGGACCTGAACGCCCTGCGCAAGCAAGCCGAAGGCACGCTGCTCAATGTGCGCTGCTTTGACAATAGCAACACCGACGACGCGTTTGCCAAGGCTGCCAAGGCCTTGTCCAACTGCCCCAGCGGCGCCGAGGGCGGCCAACTGGGCTGGTTGACCACCAGCGACTGCGCGCCCGAGTTTGCCAAGGAGCTGTTTGGCCACGCCGAAGTGGGCGTGCTGCCACGCCTGGTGCACAGCCGTTTCGGCCTGCATGTGGTGGAGGTCATGGGACGTGAGGCCGGCGTGGCCCAAGCCTTTGACTCGGTCCATGGCGCGGTACGCATGACGCTGAAACAGCAGACTTTTGTCACGGCACTGCGCCAGTACCTGAGCCTGCTGGCGGGCGAAGCCAGCGTTCAGGGTGTGGACCTGGAAGCCGCTGACACACCGCTGGTGCAATAGGTCCAGACAAAGATGCCCACAGCTGTAGTGCCCGATGAATTGCTGGCGCGCATCCGGCGCTTTCACGACCACACCTTCCCCGGTGTGCAGGAGCAGTTCCAGACCCTGATTGCCGAGGGTCAGCACCCGACCATTCTTTTCATCGGTTGCTCGGACTCGCGCCTGGTGCCCTACATGCTGACCGGCATGGGCCCGGGCGAGCTGTTTCTGGTGCGCAACGTGGGTGCCTTTGTGCCACCTTATGACGGCTCGGCCGGTTTTCATGGCACCTCGGCTGCCATTGAATTCGCCGTGCTCAATCTCAAGGTGTCACGCATCATTGTGTGTGGCCACAGCCATTGCGGCGGCATCCGTGCCCTCTACGAAGAGGTGAATCCACAGGCCAAAAATCTGATCGCATGGCTGGAACTGGGCCGTGAAGCGGTGTTGCCAGTACAGGTCACAGAGGAGGCTTTGCGCCGCACCGAGCAGCGCGCGGTGGTCTTGCAGCTGGAGCGGCTCATGGGCTACCCCATGGTGCGCGCCCAGGTGGAAGCAGGCCTCATGACGCTGCATGGTTGGCACTATGTCATTGAAGACGGCGAGATCCATGTCTTTGATCTCAACAGCGGACAATTCATTCCGGCCTCCGTGGCCTCCCACAGCGGTCACGGCCCCTACGCTGAGCATTTGTCAGAACCCATGTTCAACGAGATCGATTCCGCTTACAACACCCAATCCACACCATGACCATCAACATCGCCAATTTTGACGACCTGCTGCAGGCGGCACGCCAGCAGGCACAACCGCAACGCCTGCTGATGGTGTTCACCAGCGCCGAGTTGCCCGACGACTGCACGCCACAACAACGCGAGGACTTTGAAGCCGGTCACGGCGGTGCCCTGGTGCCGGCTTTGTACGCCGACAAATCTCCCGACGAGATCCAGAGTTTTGCAGCCCTCACGCTTGAATCCGGCCAGTTTCAAAGCCAGTGGCAGGTGGTGTTTGTCGCCGCGCTGTCGGGTAGCAACGGCAACCCGCCCAGCAGCAGCGACGTCGAACAAACGCTGGAGCGCATGGTGGAGTCCGTCAAACTGGGCGCACTCGACAACATGATCGCCTTTGACACCTCGGGCAGCGCCATCATGCTGCAATGACCATGACGCTGGACACGCAATTTTTTGACATGCCGCGCTTTTTGGCGGGCTCACCGCTGTTCAGTGGTTTGTCCCCGGATGAACTCGCGCGCATCGCCAAAAGCTGCCAGATCCGGAATTACGCCAAGGGTGAAATGATTTTCAGCGTGGGCGAGGCCTGCGAGGCCTTTCACATCGTCTTCAACGGACAGGTCAAGCTGTTTGTGGTGTCACCAGCCGGCCAGGAAAAAGTCATTGAAATCATCAGCCCAGGGCAAAGTTTTGCCGAGGCGCTGGTGTTTTTGAACAAGCCCTACATCCTCAACGCGCAAGCGCTGGTGGATACGGTGCTGGTCAATGTCAGCAAACGCGGCGTGGTCGATGAGATCGAACAGGACCCCCACTTTGCCCTGCACATGCTGGCAGGTGTTTCCAGACGCCTGCACAGCCTGGTCCAGGATGTCGAAGCCTATGCCCTGCAAAACGGCATGCAGCGCCTGATTGGCTACTTGCTGCGCGACGTGGAAATGGACACCACCTGCGATCAGCATACCTTGACCGTGTCCCTGCCCGCCAGCAAGGCGACCATCGCCTCGCGTTTGTCGCTCACACCCGAGTATTTCTCACGCGTGCTGCATGAGCTCGAAGCCCGACAACTCATCACCATCGACCGTCGCGAAATCCGGATCCTGGATGTGAAGAAGCTGCTGGGTTACGGCGCCCAATAACCGGGCGTACCCGGCAACCGGGTGGCGCACAGCACAGTACACTGTGCGCTGGCCGTGATGGAATCAACCCGAGGAGCTTGCCATGACCGACAACATCGTTCAATTGAGTGCCGCTGCAGAAGACTACTTCCGCACGCTTGAAGGCTTGAAATACCCGCAAGCCCTGGCTGAACAGTACCCACGCATTGCCCAAACCATCTTCAATCTCAAGGACGATGAAACCCAGCTCCGCGCCTGTTTTGCCTCGCTGATCGAAGACGCGCGTGGTGACCGCCATGGTTTTCCGTTCGATGTCCTGATGGACCTCCAGACGCTGCGCGAGTTCATGTTGGGCGACGTCAACCAATTTGTCGCTGATGACACCACCAAGTGGGTGTCCTGACGCTCCTTTGAGCCAGCGCCTGCCAGACAGCCTGGCTTAATTCTTGCGTCATCAGACGCATGAATCCCAGTCTTCGTATTGTTGTTGTCGCCCCCGACCTGGACATCGCTGACCCGCAGGACGAACAAGCCATTCGCCAGGCTGATCGCTCACGCAGCCTGCGCATCGGGCTTTTGGAAAACGGCTTTAACCTGGTCGCCACCCTGCCCGCCGATGTGTTCCTGACCGAGCGCCTCGCGCAGCTGCAACCCGACCTGATCATTGTCGACGCCGAGAGCGATGCCCGTGACGCGCTGGAGCATGTAGTGATGGCCACGCGCGACGAGCGCCGCCCGATTGTGATGTTCACCAACGATGACGACACCCGGCATGTCAAGCAGGCCGTGGCCGCCGGGGTCTCGGCCTACATCGTGGCCGGTCTTTCGCCGGAGCGCATTCGCCCGATACTGGACGTGGCGCTGGCACGCTTCGAGCACGAACAAGCCCTGCTGCAAACCCTGGCCAGCACCCAGAGCGAGCGCGACGAACTGAGCGCCGAACTCAAGGACCGCAAGCTGATCGACCGCGCCAAGGGGCTGCTCATGCAGCGCCAAGGCCTGAGCGAAGAAGAGGCCTTCAGGAAAATGCGCAAAACGGCAATGGACAAGGGCTTGAAGCTGGCCGACGTGGCGCAGCGCATGCTCGATGTGGCCGATTTGCTGGCCTGAAATGGTGCGCCGCACAAATACAGTGCAAGCTGCGATGACCACGACAGCGCGTTCCTTTCTATCCCGGACGTCTACGGTTAAAGAGTTCAACACTCCTCAATCAATAGCAAACCCTTACACCAATCAAGCTGGCACACAGATTGCTTGTAAGAACATAAGACCAGCGATGGTCGTTTGACTGGGTTCACTCACCGGCGGGTGAAACCAGCCTGATCCTGACAAAGGCGTCCCCACAGGTTCGACACGTGTCACACGTGTTGAGCCTTGTGAGGACGCCTTTTTTTGTTTGTTTTGTTCACCCACATTGGAAGGAAACTGC
>JBASJO010000177.1:0-1762 GCA_049655365.1 Rhodoferax sp.
CCCCTGAGCAACCTGGATGCCAAGCTGCGCGTGGAAACGCGCGCCGAGATCAAGCGCCTGCACCTTGTGTCAGGCATCACCACGGTGTATGTGACGCATGATCAGATCGAGGCCATGACGCTGGGCAGCCGCATTGCGGTGATGAAAGACGGCATCCTGCAGCAAATCGGCACGCCCGACGATATTTACCGCCGCCCGGCCAACACCTATGTGGCCGGTTTCATTGGCTCACCCACCATGAACTTCATACCGGGCCAGGCCAGCGGCAATGGCGACAGCGCGGTATTTGCCTTTGAAGGCGGCAGCCTGGCCTTGCCCTGCCCGGTCACCGGCATGGTGACGCTGGGGCAGCGCCCGGAACACATCCATCTGAGCGATGACGCGAGCTGGCGCGGCGAGGTCACGCTGGTCGAGCCCACCGGGGCCGACACCTACGTGGTGGTGAAAACCGGGGTCGGGCTGATCACGGTGCGCACAGCACCGAACACACCGGTCAGGATTGGCGATAGCGTGGGCATGACGGTCAGCGGCCGGCACAACAACTGGTTTGACGCGCAAAGCGGCTTGCGCCTGGCCTGAGCCACACCGCACCCTGGCCGATCAAGCGGCCTCGCGCAGCGCCTCGTCAGACTTTTGCACCATGGCTTCGAATTCGGCCGGACCCACCGGGCGCGAGTAAAAATAGCCTTGCGCGTAATCACAGCCCGCGGCTTTCAGCAGGTCACGCTGCTCCAGCGTCTCCACGCCCTCGGCTATCACCTTCATGCCCAGCGCGTGCGCCATGGCAATGATGGCCTGGCACAACACCAGGTCGGTGGTTCCCGCCTTCAGGTCGCGCACAAATGACTGGTCGATCTTGATGAAGTCGATGTCGAATTTCTGCAGGTAGGACAGTGACGAGTAGCCCGTGCCAAAGTCGTCGAGTGACACGTTGATGCCCTCGTCGCGCAATTTGAGCAACTGGTCGACCACGCCGTTGCTGGTCGACAGCAGCAAACCTTCGGTGATCTCCACCACCACACTTTCACCGGGCAGTCCGAGCACACGCAACTGGTCGATCCAGGGAACGTGCTTGGGGTTCGGGTTCTCGAACTGCAAGGGGGACTTGTTGACACTGACCTGAAACTCGGGGTGCAGGTCGGCACGCCAGCATTTCACCTGGGCGGCCGCCTGGGCAAAAATCCACTCCCCGAGTTCCACAATCAGGCCACTGCTTTCTGCCACCGGAATGAACTCGGCCGGGCTAATCAGGCCGCGTTTGGGATGCTGCCAGCGGATCAAGGCCTCGGCCTTGTGGATCTTGCCGGTGGCCAGGGTCACAATGGGCTGGTAGACCATGCGGAACTCCTGCGCCGGCAGGGCGGCCCGCAAGTCGTGGGTCAGCTGGGCGCGCTGCATGGCGGCCTCCTGCAGCGCCGGAGTGAAAAAACTGAACCTGTTACGCCCGGCCGCTTTGGCCACATAGAGCGCCTGATCGGCATTTTTCAGCAGGTCTTCCACCTCCATGGTGTCGGTCGGGTACACCGTGACACCCATGCTGGCCGACACAAAAACCTGGTCCAGCCCCAACTGGAACGTTGCGCTCAAGGTGTTGAGCAGTTTGGGCAAGATGCTTTGCAGATTGGACTCGTCGGTCAGGCTGGTGATGATGACAGTGAACTCGTCGCCACCCATACGCGCCACGGTGTCGGTTTCACGCAGGCAGCGCTGGATGCGCTGCGCCGCCTCAACCAACAAATCGTCGCCACGGTCGTGCCCCAGC
>JBASJO010000178.1:0-4184 GCA_049655365.1 Rhodoferax sp.
AAGTGGCGGTGCGTGCGGCGCGATCAGGTGCCGACCTGGTGGGCTACCTGAATTACATTCATCCTTACCGGGTGCAGATTCTGGGCGAACGCGAGGTGGCCTACATGGTCAACGCCACGCCGGACGATTGCGCACGCCGTATCGCCCGCATCGTCACGCTCGAGCCACCGGTGCTGGTGCTGGCCGATGGCCAATCGGCGCCGGAGGGCCTGACCTCGATGTGTGAGCGCGCCCAGATTCCGATGTTTGCCACCGAGGGCTCATCGGCTTTTGTCATTGACGTGCTGCGCGCCTATTTGTCCAAGCATTTTGCTGACCGTTGCACCATGCACGGCGTGTTCATGGATATTCTGGGCCTGGGCGTACTGATCACCGGCGAGTCCGGCCTGGGAAAAAGTGAGCTGGGGCTGGAACTCATTTCGCGCGGCAACGGCCTGGTGGCGGATGATGCCGTCGACCTGTACCGCATCAACCAGGACACGATCGAGGGACGCTGCCCCGAGCTCTTGCTTAATTTACTCGAGGTGCGCGGCATCGGCTTGCTCGATATTCGCGGCATCTTTGGCGAGACCGCGGTGCGCCGCAAAAAGCGCCTGCAGCTCATCGTGCATTTGGTGCGCCGCGAGACCATGGAACGTGACTACGAGCGCATCCCTTACGAGCCGCTGATGCAGGATGTGCTCGATGTCCCGGTGCGCAAGGTGGTGATCCAGGTGGTGGCGGGGCGCAATATTGCCGTGCTGGTCGAGGCCGCCGTACGCAATACCATCCTGCAAATGCGCGGCGTGGACACCTACAAGGACTTTGTCGAACGCCATCGTCTGGCGATGAACGAGCCCGGCTGACGAGGGGGCGCACGGGCCTGCCCGGCGCGGACGGGCCGATGGGGGTAAACAGTACAATCCACTTCTCCTTTGCTACCCACCTAGCCCCATGTCCAAGTCTCTGCTTCGTTTTTTTTGCTTGAGTTTGACCGGCTTGTCGCTTGTCAGCCTGACCGCGTGTGGCAGCCTGGACCAGGCCAGCAATCGCATGATCAGCGTGGTGACGCCCTACAAAATAGACATTGTCCAGGGAAATTTTGTCTCGCGTGAGCAGGCCGAGGCGCTCAAGCCAGGCATGAGTCGCGTGCAGGTGCGCGACATCCTTGGCACGCCTTTGCTGGTCAGTATTTTTCATGCCGACCGCTGGGACTATGTCTTTACCTTCCAGCGTCAGGGTGTCGAGCCACAGGCACGTCGTGTGACCGTGTTTTTCGCTGGCGACAGCCTGACCCGGGTGGAAGCTGACCCCCTGCCAAGCGAGGCAGAGTTCGTGGCTTCGTTGGACTCCGGCCGCAAGGCTGGCAAGGTGCCGGTGCTGGAAATGTCCGAGGAGAGCCTCAAGGCCACCGCCGTGACCGCGGCACCTGTGGCCAAGCCCCTGGCGCCCCTGCCCACCAGCTATCCACCGCTGGAAAACGGTGCCAATTGATTCCTGACATGACTGATTCTTCTCTTCACCGCATTTGCGTGGCGGGCGCCAGCGGCCGCATGGGGCGCATGCTGATCGAGGCCATTTCTCTCGCGGACGATTGCCAGCTCAGTGGCGCGCTCGACGTGGCCAGCAGTCCGGCTGTCGGTCTGGACCCGGCGGCCGCCATGGGCTCGAGCAGCGGTATTGCCATCAGCGCGGACCTGCACACCGGCTTGAGCCATGCCCAGGCCCTGATCGATTTCACCCGCCCTGAAGGCACGATGGCGCATTTGCAGGTCTGTCGTGAGTTGGGTGTCAACGCGGTCATTGGCACCACCGGTTTCAGTGACGCGCAAAAGCAGCAGATTGTCGAGCTTGCCAAGGACATCGCCATCGTCATGGCGCCCAACATGAGTGTGGGTGTCAACGTCACGCTTAAACTTCTCGAAATGGCGGCCAAGGCCTTGCATACCGGTTATGACATCGAAATCATCGAGGCGCATCACCGTCACAAGGTCGATGCGCCCTCGGGCACTGCCCTGAAAATGGGCGAAGTCATCGCCACGGCGCTGAACCGCGACCTGAAGGACTGTGCCGTGTATGCGCGCCAGGGCGTCACCGGCGAGCGCGACCCGTCCAGCATTGGGTTTGCCACCATCCGCGGTGGCGACATTGTGGGCGACCACACCGTGCTGTTCGCCGGCACCGGCGAGCGCATCGAGATCAGCCACAAGTCGTCCAGCCGGGTGTCCTATGTTCAAGGCAGCCTGCGGGCTGTGCGTTTCCTGCGTGGCCGCAAGAGCGGGCTGTTCGACATGGCTGACGTGCTCGACCTGAAATGAACCTGGCCCAGCTTTTTTTGCAAGGCGATGCCCTGGCACGCGGTGTCGCGTTGCTGCTGTTGGCCATGTCGGTGGCCAGCTGGGTCGTCATCCTCTGGAAAACATGGCTGTTGCGTCGCGCCAATGGCGACGTGGCGCGTTGCATTGCGGCCTTTTGGCAATCAGGCTCGGTCGCCGAGGCCCTGCAAAAAATAAGTGCTTTTGACCGCGAGCTGCTGGTGTTGCCGCTGGTGCAGGCGTCCCGCCTGGAAGCCAGCCAGACCCTGGCCAGCGCTGGCGACCGCGCCCACCAACTCACCCGCGTGCTGCGCAACGCCTTGCACGCCGCGCTCGCCAAGCTTCAGCATGGCCAGGTCTTGTTGGCCACCATTGGCGCCACGGCACCTTTTGTCGGTTTGCTGGGCACGGTGTGGGGCATCTACCATGCGCTCATCGGCATCGCCAGCGCGGGCCAGGTCACCATTGACAAAATTTCCGGCCCGGTGGGCGAGTCGCTGATCATGACGGCTGCGGGCCTGATGGTGGCCATTCCGGCTGTGCTGGCTTACAACGTGCTGGGCCGTGCGGTGGCGCGTCTGGAGGCCGAGCTCGAAGGCTTTGCCCGTGACCTGCGCGAACTCGGCAGCACCGGCGCGGTCGCGCTCTAGGCACGGCCATGGCATTTGGCCGCTTGGACCGTTCCCTGGGCGATCAGCCCATGAGCGACATCAACATGACGCCACTGATCGACGTGATGCTGGTGCTGGTGGTGATCTTCATCATCACCGCGCCGCTGCTGGCGAGCTCCATCAAGCTGGATTTACCCACCACCGAGGCCGCCACGGCGAGTGATGCGCCCCAGTCGGTGACCGTGGTGGTGGATGCTGCCGGCCTGACTTATCTGCAAGACCGGGTGGTCGCCCAGGATGAACTGCTGCGCCAGCTTCAGTTGTCGGCCCGGGCCAACCCGCAGACTGAAGTCCTGTTGCGTGCCGACAAGGCTGTGCCCTATGGTCGCATCGTCGAAGTCATGGGCGCCGCCCAGACGGCCGGCTTGAACCGCATCGGCTTCGTGGCGGATGCGCCGGCAGCGGCGGCCAAACCCTAAAATCGAGCCCTATTTCACGCTATCGCGGCCCTCTCGCCGCCTTCTCAGACCCTTATGCAAGACAAATACCAGCACCTTGAAGTTGAAGCCGCGGCCCAGGCCCATTGGGGCGCCGCCGACGCCTACCGCGTGACTGAAAACGCGGTCGACGTCAACGGCCAGCCCAAGAAAAAGTTTTACGCCTGCTCCATGCTGCCTTACCCCAGCGGCAAACTGCACATGGGTCACGTGCGCAACTACACCATCAACGACATGCTGACGCGCCAACTGCGCATGCAGGGGTACAACGTGCTGATGCCCATGGGCTGGGATGCCTTTGGCCTGCCCGCAGAAAACGCCGCTTTAAAAAACGGCGTACCGCCGGCGCAATGGACGTTCGAGAACATCGCCTACATGAAGCAGCAGATGCAGGCCATGGGCCTGGCCATCGACTGGAGCCGCGAAGTCGCCACCTGCACGCCTGAGTACTACAAGTGGAACCAGTGGCTGTTTTTGAAGATGCTGGAGAAAGGCATTGCCTACCGCAAGACCCAGATCGTCAACTGGGACCCGGTCGACCTGACCGTGCTGGCCAACGAGCAGGTGATTGACGGCAAGGGCTGGCGCACCGGTGCCGTGGTCGAAAAGCGCGAGATCCCGGGCTATTACCTCAAGATCACCGATTACGCCGAAGAGTTGCTGGCCAATGTCACCGGCGACAAGATGCCCGGCTGGCCCGAGCGCGTCAAGCTGATGCAGGAGAACTGGATCGGCAAGAGCGAGGGCGTGCGTTTTGCTTTCACCCATGACATCAAGGACGC
>JBASJO010000179.1:0-1901 GCA_049655365.1 Rhodoferax sp.
GCGAGATCATGCAGTACAACCCGCATATCGTGATTGAAGGCATGATCATTGCGGCCTACGCCATGGGCATTTCGGTCGGCTACAACTACATCCACGGCGAGATTTTCCAGACCTACCAGCGCTTTGAAGAAGCCCTCGAAGAGGCGCGTGCAGCGGGTCTGCTGGGCAACAATATTCTGGGCAGCAACTTCACGTTCCAGTTGCATGCTGCGCATGGTTTTGGCGCCTATATCTGCGGTGAAGAAACCGGTCTGCTGGAGTCGCTGGAAGGTAAAAAGGGCCAGCCTCGCTTCAAGCCACCGTTCCCGGCCAGTTTCGGCCTGTACGGCAAGCCCACCACCATCAACAACACCGAAACCTTTGCGGCGGTGCCCTGGATCATCCGCAACGGTGGCCAGGCTTACGTTGAATGTGGCAAGCCCAACAACGGTGGCACCAAGATCTACTCGGTCAGTGGCGATGTCGAATTGCCGGGCAACTTTGAAGTGCCGATGGGGACGTCGTTTGCCGAGCTGTTGCAGCTGGCCGGTGGCGTTCGCAAAGGGCGCCAGCTCAAGGCCGTGATTCCCGGTGGCTCGTCGTCTCCGGTGTTGCCAGGCAGCATCATGATGGACTGCACCATGGACTACGACTCGATCGCCAAGGCCGGCTCCATGCTGGGTTCTGGTGCGGTGATCGTGCTGGACGACTCGCGCTGCATGGTCAAGAGCCTGCAACGCCTGAGCTACTTCTACATGCACGAGTCCTGCGGCCAATGCACGCCTTGCCGTGAAGGCACGGGTTGGCTGTCGCGCGTGGTGGATCGCATCGAAATGGGCCACGGCAAGACCTCGGACCTTGAGTTGCTGAACTCGGTGGCTGAGAACATCCAGGGCCGCACCATTTGCGCGCTGGGTGACGCGGCTGCCATGCCGGTGCGTGCCATGCTCAAGCATTTCATGCCTGAATTTGAATACCATGTGGCCCACAAGACCTGCATGGTTCCTGCTTACGTTTGAGCGAGTCCCACAATGATTGAAATTGAACTCGACGGCCAGAAGGTCGGTATCGCAGAAGGCAGCACCGTCATGCACGCGGCCGAGAAAGCGGGTACCTTCATTCCGCATTTCTGCTACCACAAGAAACTCAGCATTTCGGCCAATTGCCGCATGTGCTTGGTGGACATCGAAAAGATGCCCAAGCCCATGCCAGCGTGCGCCACCCCAGTGACGCAAGGCATGGTGGTGCACACCAAAACTGACAAGGCCATCAAGGCCCAGCAGTCGGTGATGGAATTCCTGTTGATCAACCACCCGCTGGATTGCCCCATCTGCGACCAGGGCGGTGAATGCCAGTTGCAGGACATTGCGGTCGGTTATGGCGCCTCGGCTTCCCGATACGAAGAAGAAAAACGCGTCGTTCCGGTCAAGGACGTCGGCCCGCTGATCTCCATGCAGGAAATGACGCGTTGCATTCATTGCACCCGTTGCGTGCGCTTTGGCCAGGAGATCGCCGGTGTCATGGAACTGGGCATGTCGCAGCGCGGCGAGCACTCCCAGATCGAGACCTTCCTTGATCACACCATTGACTCCGAGTTGTCGGGCAACATGATTGACATCTGCCCGGTCGGCGCCCTGACCAGCAAGCCCTTCCGCTACAGCGCCCGCACTTGGGAATTGTCGCGTCGCAAGTCAGTCAGCCCGCATGACTCGACCGGTGCCAACCTGATTGTCCAGGTCAAGAACAACCGCGTCATGCGTGTCGTGCCGTTCGAAAACGAGGCTGTCAACGAATGCTGGATTGCCGACCGGGATCGCTTCTCCTACGAAGCCCTGAACGGCGAGGACCGCTTGACCACGCCCATGATCAAACAAGGCGGTCAATGGAAGTCCGTTGATTGGCAGACTGCCCTGGAATATGTG
>JBASJO010000180.1:0-9792 GCA_049655365.1 Rhodoferax sp.
GTATTCAACACCACAGGGGGTGGCGCACCCGCCACCAGGCACAAGGGGCAAAACAGGGTGTCACCGCTGTCAGACGTGGCAGCGGTGGTGACCGTGCCGTCGTCCGCCAGCACCACTTTGAGCATGCCCGCGCCGGTGCAGATCACCAGCTCGGTTTGCGGGTTGACCAGGGGCGAGGCCACTGCAGCGCCAAGCGTCAGGGCAAACCACAACAAAGCCAATTTGGCCAGCCAGGGTGCATTGCGCAGGGATTGCAGAAGGGTCATGGGGCGCGATTATGGCATCCCAACGTCTCCCCGGACCTGCTATCCTGCGGTTCATGAACAGCATATTTCACCTGGCCTTCAACGTCACCGACCTCGACCAGACCCGCGCGTTCTACGGCGGCGTGCTGGGATGCCGCGAAGGACGCAGCACCGCGACCTGGGTCGATTTTGATTTTTTTGGACACCAGCTCTCGATGCACCTGGGCGAGCCTTTCAAGACCGCGCCCACGGGTCATGTGGGCGAGCATCTGGTGCCCATGCCGCACTTTGGCCTGGTGCTGGGGCTGCCCGACTGGCAAGCACTGGCCAAGCGCTTGACGAACGCCAACATCGACTTCGTCCTGCCGCCACAGTTGCGTTTTGCCGGGCAACCGGGTGAGCAGTGGACCATGTTCTTTTGCGACCCCTTCGGCAACCCGATCGAGGTCAAGGGCTTTGCCTCGCTGGCATCGCTTTACGCCAGCTGATCAGCCCGCAGGCGTTTCCCCCCATCGCCGCAACGCATTCGAGCGCCGCGCTTCACCGAGCGCCTTGTGCTCGCGAATGGCTTGCCAGATGGCACGGAGCTGCGCCCGCAAGTGACTCCAGCGTTGCGACCGGGCGAGCAAGAACAGCATGGGCATGGGCGCCCTGTTCGACATCGACCAAGTCAAAGCCGGTATGCGCCAAGCCGCCGGCCAATGGGACGCCGACCTGATCGTGATCGGCACCCACTGCCGGCGCGGCTTTGAGCGCATGGTGATGGGCAGCGTGGCAGAAAACCTGGTGCGCATTGCCACCACGTCGCTGTTCCTGGTGCGCAGAAAAGCAGCCTGAACCCCTTGGTCTTACCCTCTGCTGCGCCCATCGCAAAGCGCAGCGGCGGCGTCAGTTGGCAGCTCAGGCAGCTGCCAGCCTCAAGCCTGCTATCCTGTTGCCACCGACAGCCCCTGCAGCGCGCATGAACTACACCTTTGCCTCCGCCACCATTTTGCTGATCCTGATCACCGATCCGATCGGCAACATCCCGATTTTTGCCAATGCCCTCAAACACGTGGCACCCGAGCGGCGCGCCCGCGTCATCCTGCGTGAGGTGCTGATTGCGTTTTTGCTGCTGCTGACCTTCATGTTCATTGGCGAAAGCTTTCTGCGCGTGATGAACCTGAGCGCGCTGTCGCTGCAGATTGGCGGTGGCGTGATCCTGTTTTTGATCGCGCTGCGCATGATTTTTCCGCCGCCCAAGGTGGAAACGGACGAACCCCTGGGCGAGCCACTGATCGTGCCTCTGGCCATTCCTGCCATTGCCGGGCCGTCGGCGCTGGCCACGGTGCTGCTGCTGGTGTCACAAGCGCCCGAAAAGCGGATCGAGTGGATCGCGGCGCTGTGCGTCACCATGACGGTCAGCGCGGTGGTCCTGGTGCTGGCCGAACGCATCCAGCGCGTGGCGGGTGACCGCTTTGTGGTGGCACTGGAACGGCTGATGGGCCTGGTGCTGGTGGCCGTCTCGATCGAGATGATGCTGCGCGGCATCAAGACCTTCGCCTCACAACTGACATGAGCCTGGCCCGCCGAAGCAAGCCCACGCGGGCGCCATGAACTTGAAAAGCTGGCTGTCACTGACATTGGCGGTGTTGCTGCTGCACCTGGTCCTGCTGCAAACGCTGCCTTTGTCTCGGCCCTTGACCCGAACGCCAAGCGAGCCCATGCTGACCACCCGATCTGTCTTGTTGACCCGCACACCCGCGCCTGGCACAGCCCGGACAGCCGCCACACGACAAGACCAAACCAAAACACCGGCCACCAAGACGCCCGCCCGCCAAGCCGTCTCCCAAGCCGCACCGACGCCTGAATCGGCCGTGTCCAACACCGGAGCGCCCACGCTGGGCGCCGTTGACCTTGGCGCAGCCACTTCCCCAGCGCCAGCACAAGCACCGGCCGAGTCCCCGGCCAGCGTCGCCTCCGCGCCTGCCGTGGCGGCCATCAGTCCCGCCAGCGCGCCCGAAAGCACCACAGAACCCCAGACTTCGGCCCTGGCAGCCGCCACACCCGAAGCCGCCCCAGCCCTTCCCACAACCGAAGTCGCTTTCAACCCCGACAGCCTGCCAACCTCGGTGAAGCTCATGTACCAGGTCGAAGCCAACAAGTTTCCGTACACGCTGAGCGGTGAATTTTTATGGCAAAGGCTGGACCAAGGCTACCAGGCGCAACTGAGCATCAGCACGCTCGGCCAGACACGGGTGCAAACCAGCCGCGGCCAAATTGACCCCTTTGGCCTGGCTCCAGAGCGCTTTTCGGACAAATACCGCAGCGAGGTGGCCGCCCACTTCAACCGCGCCCAGGGTCTGGTGAGCTTCAGCGCCAACACGCCCAGCCTGATCTTGCAGCCCGGCGCCCAGGATCGCCTGAGCGTGCTGGTGCAGCTGGCGGCCCTGGTGGCCAGCGCACCTCAAAACTTTGGCCCCGGCACCATGCTGCAAGTCCAAACCATTGGCCCGCGCGATGGCGACTTGTGGCTGTTTATGTTTGGCAACATGGAAACACTGGAACTCCCCGGCGGCCCCCAGCAGGGCTTGAAGCTGGTGCGCCAGCCGCGCCAGCCTTACGACCAGAAGCTCGAAGTCTGGCTGGCCCCCGGCCTGGCCTACCTGCCCGCTCGGATCCGCATCACCGAAGCCAATGGCAATTATGTGGATCAGAAATGGCTGGCCTCGCAAGCTGTCGACGGCCCTTGAATTGCGCCAAGCGGTGGCCAAGTACAAGCTCTTTGGGATTCGTGGATAATTTGACGCATGCACACGCTTTACGACTCTGAGACCTATTCCGTCACCCACATGCTGGCCAACGCTGTCACGGCAGAGCTTCAGCCTGACGACATGAAGGCGGGCGAGCAATTGCTGATCGTGCCGCAGCTGGTACGCCACGGTTTTGAGATTGTCGACAAGCGCGCCAACAAGGAGGTCTACCTTGACGGCTCCTGGGCCGAGCTGTTTCAGCAGCAAATCTCGGCTTGGCAAACCAAAACACCCACCCAGGAAGAAGTCGAAGACACGCTGGAGCAATACGCCGAACTGGCACAAAATCCGGTCGTGGTGCATTGAGCCACCCGGTCGTTCATTGCAGCGCACCCTGAGTCCGGGATGATGGCCCCATGAGCGGCGCTGAGATCACCGCACTGCTGCTGCTGTGCACGGCAGTCAGTTTCACTCCTGGCCCCAACACCACGCTTTCCACCGCCCTGGCGGCCAATTTTGGCCTGCGCCGTGCGCTGCGTTTTGTGCTGGCGGTCCCGGTCGGCTGGGGTTTGCTGCTGGGCCTGTGCGCCAGCGGTGTGGGTGCGCTGGTGGTGAGCCTGCCGCCGCTGCGCCTGGGCGTCAAAGCGGCTGGTGTGGGTTACCTGATCTGGCTGGCCTGGAAGCTCTGGCAGGCGCACCAACTGTCCCAGGCCCAAGCCAGCCAACTCAACGTGACATTCTGGCAAGGTGTGATGCTGCAGTTTCTCAACATCAAGGCCTGGATGCTGGCACTCACTGTGGTGGCCGGCTGGCTGGCCGGGCGCGACGACCTGTGGGCACGCTTTGCCGTGGTGCTGCCCTTGCTGCTGGCATTTGCTTTGGCCAGCAATCTGAGCTACGCGCTGGTGGGCACGCTGCTGCGCCAGTGGCTGGCCGACCCGGAACATGGGGGGCGACGCCTGCGCTGGTTCAACCGCTGCATGGCGATGGTGCTGGTCGCCACGGCGTTGTGGATGGCCACGGTTTAAGCCGAGCGCGCGGCAAAAGCAACGTCCACCACACCCCACACCGGGTTTTGCTGCCAGCGCTGTAGCCACTGCGGAAAAGCCTGTGCCGACATGGGCTGCGCAATGGCATAACCCTGACCCAGCTCACAGCCCATTTCCAACAACCTGCGGCCATGCGCTTCGGTCTCGACCCCTTCCGCGATCACCCGGCGATTGAACGCATCCGCCAGACCGATCACCCCCCGCAAAATGGCCAGGTCGTCCGGATCGTCGAGCATGTCGCGCACAAAGCTCTGGTCCATCTTGAGCACACTGACCCGCAGGTGCTTGAGGTAGCTCAGCGAGGAGTAACCCGTGCCAAAGTCGTCCAGCGCAAACAGAACACCCAGGCGGTGACAGTCGTCAATCAGGCGCGAGAGCCCCGCCAGGTCACTGAGGGCGCTGGTCTCCAGAATCTCGACTTCGAGCTGCGCGGGCCGGACCTGCGGATGCGCCGCCAGCAAAGTCTGCAGGAACGCGACGAAATTACCTTGCTGGAGTTGCCGTGCGCCCACGTTGACGCTGACGTTGAAGCTCTCCGACAAGACCAGGCCGTCGTTCTGCCACTGTTCCATCTGGCGCAAGGCCGTGTCCATGACCCACTCGCCCACCGCCACCGCCAGCGCATGCTCCTCAATGACCGGCAAAAACAGGGCTGGCGCGAGCAAACCCCGACCCGGGTGTTGCCAACGGATCAAGGCTTCAACGCCAATCACGGCACCGGTGCGCATATTGACTTTGGGCTGGTAATAAAGCACGAGCTCCTGGGCGGCCAGCGCATTGCGAATGCGCTCCAGGCTCTCAAAATGGCCTCGGGTGCTGCGGTCCTTTTCGGCATCAAAAAAGTGAAAGCGATTCTTGCCAGCGAGTTTGGCCAGGTACATCGCCTGGTCGGCCTGGCGCAGCAATTGGTCGGCTTCCACCGCTTCGACCTGCGGATAAAAGGTGACCCCCAGGCTGGCTGAAATTTGCAATGCGACATCGCCCAGTTGCACCTCCTCGCCGGCTGCGCTGAGCAGGCGATCAAGCAGCGGCACCGCCGCCTGGCTGTCGTCCAGGTCGATCAACACGGCCACAAATTCGTCGCCACCGATGCGCGCCAGGGTATCTCCTTCGCGCAGCGCCAGTTTCATCCGGGTGGCCACGTGGCGCAGCAAATGGTCGCCAAGATCATGACCATGGCGGTCGTTGATGTTTTTGAAACCGTCCAGGTCGAGGTAAACCACCGCCAGTTGCTGGCAGCGCCGAACACTCTGGGTCATGGCCTGATGCAGCCGGTCAGCCAACAACACCCGGTTGGGTAGGCCCGTGAGCACGTCGTAATGCGCGATGCGCTCGAGCTCCTTTTCATGCTCCTTGATGGGCGTGATGTCAGAAAACAAGGCCACATAGTTCTGCACCTGCCCCTGCGCATCAAAGACCGCCGAAATATTGAGCAGTTCCGCATACACCTCGCCGTTCTCGCGCCGGTTCCAGATCTCACCGTACCACTGGCCGTCGCGGTGCAAGGTCGCCCACATGGCCTGGTAAAAATCGGGCGTCTGATGACCCGAACTCAGGATGTTGGGCGTTTTCCCGAGCGCCTGCGCGCGGGAATAGCCGGTGATGCGACTGAAGGATTCATTGACATCAATGATCGTGCCCGCAACGTCGGTGATCAGGATGCCCTCGCGTGCATGGGTGAACACATTGGCGGTCAGCAGCAGCCTTTCCTGGGCCTTCTTGTGCTCGGTCACGTCCTCTGAAATACCCAGCAGGTATTTCATGTGACCATCGCCACCCCGGATGCCCACCTTGCGCGTGTGCAAAAACCGAACACCCTGGTGGGCCGTCTCGACCGGCTCCAGCGGCGTGTCCTGCACGCCCAGCTCACCGGCCAAAACTGCCCGGTCTTTGCGCATGAAGTCCTCCGCCTGCACCGGCGGAAAAAAGTCCAGATCGCTCTTGCCAATCAGGTCATCGCGGCCATAACCCAGCAAATTCTCACCGGCGCGGTTCAACAACACATAACGCAAGCTGCGCGCATCTTTGAGGAAAATCATCAGCGGCGTGTTTTCCACGATAGCTTCGGTCAGCGCCTTGGCTTCCAGCAAAGCCTGCTCAGCGCGCTTGCGCTCGGTGATGTCGCGCAGAAAGGCCACCACGTGCCCCGCTTCAAGCGCATGGAGTTGGACACTGACTTCCACATCAAACACCCGGCCATCCTTTGCACGGTGCCGGGTTTCAAATCGGTCTGAGCCCACGGCCATGACCTTTTGAATGTGCGCAAGACTCAGCGCCTCGGACTCGCTGGCCTCAAGCTGGCTGACGCGCATGCCCAACAACTCGGGCACGGTATAGCCACTCATGCGCGCATAGGCCTGATTGACTTCAAGCAAGCGTCCTTGCAGGTTGGTCAGCCAAAAACCATCCATGGCGGCTTCCAGGATGCTGCGGTGCTGGCGTTCGCTTTTGCGCAAGGCGGCCACGGCTTGCGCCACAGCATCCTGACTCGACAGCATCTTGCCAAGCAGCAGGGTCAAGAGCGGGAAAGCCAGCATGATCGGCAGCCCCAGGCTCTGCAGCGTCTGCCAGCCCAATGGAGCCGGCAAGGTGGCCATCAACGACAACTCGGTGAGGTGCACCACGAGCCCAAGCAGCAGCAACTGGGGCAAACGGATGGGCTGCTTGGCACTGGACCAGCGCCGGTAAAAATACCAACCCCAGGCGGCTGCGGACACGATCACCAGCACGCCCATGATCACGCCCGCGCCGCCCAGAGCCAGCCGGTAAGCCAGGGCCAGCGCTGCCGCAACACCGGCCGCCAAGGGGCCAAAGAACAAGCCGCACAGGCTTAAGGTGACCGTGCGTGGATCAAAAATCAGGCCTGAGCCCAAATCCATGGGAGCCACCATGTTGATCACCGTGGCGGTGCCGAACAGCAGGCCTTGCAAAATGGCCTGCCGCGTGGCCGATTCCTGGCTGCGCCTGATCAAACCCGAGGTCAACACCGTGGCCACCAGAATGGCCATGTTGTAGGTGAGCTCAAGAGCGACAGACAGCACGATTAGACCTTGTCACAGTTTGTAATTGGCGTTCATTCTATGCCGGAAGCCCAAAAAAAAGGCACCCGAAGGTGCCTCTCATGCTGCCCGCAGGCAGTGCGTGATCACGCCTTTTGAGTCACTGCGGCGGCAGCGCTGAGGGCTTGCTCGGTCACGGCAGCCATGTTGCTTTCAGCCACGGCCAGGGCCTTTTTGGCCGAGCTTTGAGCAGAGTCAATGGCGGTCTGGCTGGAAGCCAAAGCGCTCTTGAACACAGCCACAGCCGACTCGGTACCGACCGGTGCATTCTTGGCCACGTTTTCGACCACCTGGTTGAACGCTTTCTGCGCGTCAGCAGCCTTGCCTTCGAAGGCCTTGCTGAATTCAGCGCCGGTTTCAACGGCGATGCCGTACACGTGGCGGCTGTAAGCCACCGACTTTTCAGCCATGGGGGCGAGCAGACCGTTCTGCAGGGCCATGGCTTGCTGCAGGTCTTTGGCCGCCAGAGTGGCTTGGGCGTGGCTGAAAGATTCAGTCATCAAGGCCTTGGCGGCAGCCAGGTTCAACTCAACCAGCTTTTCCAGGCCGGCGAAAGATTTGGCGGCCAATGCCTGGGTGGTGTCAAGAGCGGCTTGGTTGGTAGCGGTGATTTGGTCAGCAGTGATAAACATGATGGGTTCCTTTAAATGGGGTTGATTGCGTTGTAACGTCCGGGTGAGCGGTTTATGTTGCAGTGCAGCATGCGTTGAATTATAGGGAAAACCCCGGGTTCTGCAAGTCTTTTTTGTTGCAGTGCAACAAAAAAGTTAGAGCCACGCCTCTAACGCCACAAAATCAGTGCCATCCCCACCGCCGACACCAGGATGGCGACCCTGCCGACATGCCATGGTCCAGCGCCCAGCTGGCAGCGGCCCCCTGGGCCAAACAGGTCGCAGGGCGCCATTACCCGAGCGCGGGTCGGTCCAACAGCGTATCGGCCGGCAAGCAGTCCACTTCCACCAGCAGCCTGGCCAGTGCATTCGCGGCGGCGTCAACCAGGGCCTGGCCTTTTTCTGCCGTGGCATTGGCCGCATGGCCCACGGCCCCGGCCGGGTTGTAGTCCTGGGTTTGCCAGCCCAGTTTGGCGCTTTTGCCATTGCCCAGAATCTCAAAAGCGCCCGCGCGCGCCTGCGCCCTTGACTCAAAATGGCGCGCCTGCGCCATGTCCACGCGGGCCGGGTCCAGCGCCAGCATCATCGAGGTCTCGATGTCACCGCCGTGGATACCAAAGCGGTGTTCTTCGGCGCTGAATAAAGCATGGACATTCCGGCCCTGCGTGTCCGCGAGCGGCAAATTAAACCAGCTCACGCTGTAGACCAGCATGTCCAGCCGCGCGCGCAGGTCGCGCGCCACCAGGTCCATCACACCGACATGGCCACCGTGGCTGTTGAACAGCACCAGTTTGCGGATGCCGGCGGCGGCCACCGACTCGGCGATATCGGTCCAGAGTCGCAAAATGGTCTCATTTTTGAGGGTCAGCGTGCCGGGAAAACGCGCGTGCTCCGGGCTCAGGCCGACCGCCTGCGTCGGTAAAAAAAGCACCGGCAAATCGGCCGGTAGCTGGTCCAGCGATGTCGTGATGATGCCGTCGACCAGCACCGTGTCCACGCTCAGCGGCAGGTGCGGGCCATGCTGCTCGGTCGCTGCCACTGGCAACACCGCGATCGTGCGCGCGGCCAGGCCACTGGCGCGCAGACGCTCAAAATCAAGCGTGGTCCAGTCAGCCCAAAAACGTGAAGTGGTGGTCATGGTCGCTTTGCAGTGAATGCAGCGTGAGAAAAATTGCGGCTCAGGCCTTTTTCATGAACTCGGCCTTGAGCATGAACGCGCCCTGGTCGGTTTTGCAGTCGACCTCATGGTCGCCGGCGCCTTCAGGCAAGCGGATGCCTTTGATCTTGGTGCCTTTTTTCAGCACGATGGACGAGCCCTTGACCTTCAGGTCCTTGATCAGGATCACCGTGTCGCCATCGGCCAACGGGTTGCCGTTGGCGTCCTTGACCGGACCACCCGCTTCCTCACCTTCCGCGACAGCGGCCGCCTGAGGCCACTCAAAACCGCAATCCGGACAGACGTAGTTGTCACCGTCCGGGTAGGTGTTCTCGAGGGTGCATTGGGGGCAGGCAGGCAAGTTGGACATGTTGGTTGGCGGCAAAGAGGCCGATTGTAGAGCTCGCTATCATCCGCGCATGACCAAAAAACATTCACGCCACATCACAGGAGACAGCTTTTTCGCCTGGGATGGCGACGTGCTGGTGGTCAACATTCTGGGCAAACCCAGTGCCAGCAAGGACGCCATCGGCAAACCCAAGGGCACTCAACTCAAGGTCAGCGTCACCGCCAAGCCCCAGAACGGCAAGGCCACCGACCACATGCTGCGTTTTCTGGCGCCGCTCTTTGGGGTGAATCTGGCTGCCATCGAGGTGGTGTTTGGCCAGGAAAACGTCAACAAGCAGTTGCGCATCAAAGCCCCGACCAAACTGCCCGCTGTATTTGACGAGCCCACAAAACAGGCGTCGCTGTTTGACGCTGACGCGTCTGGCCCCTAAAAAGCGCAGCTTACCCTGCGGAACTTCAAGATCACTCCTGCCTCTCACAGCACCATGACCCTCCTGAAACATCTGACGCGCCCTTTTTCTGCACTGTTTTTCCTGGCAAGCCTCGCGCTATCGACCGCCGCCATGGCACAGAACAGCCCCAAGAACACCTT
>JBASJO010000181.1:0-2736 GCA_049655365.1 Rhodoferax sp.
ACGGGTCGCACCGGTGGTGCGGGATTCTTGGGTAAAGGCATCAGCGTGAAATTAATGACTATTGGGTTATTAATGTAACCTGAGCGGGTTTGGCGTGTCAATTCAGACAAAGACCCGCGTACATCAGGTTTGTCCCTTTGCGGCTAGCATCAATCAGGTCATTTTTTATTCGTATTTTCCAAGGGGTCCAAGCATGGGGCAAACAAATCAAACCATCACGCTGGGCGGCGGCTGCTTCTGGTGCACCGAGGCGGTTTTTGTGCGGGTCCAGGGCGTGCTCGACGTCGAGTCGGGTTATTGCAATGGTGAAACGGTACAGCCAAGCTACGAGCAGGTGTGCACCGGGCGCACCGGGCATAACGAGGTGGTCAAGCTGGTCTATGACCCGGCACACATCAGCGTGCGTGACATTCTGGAAATCTTTTTTGTCATTCACGACCCCACCACACTCAACGCCCAGGGTAACGACCATGGCACGCAGTACCGCAGCGGCATTTACTTCAGCACACCAGAGCAGCAGCAGCAAGCCCTGGCGCTGATCGCGGAACTTGAGCACAGCGGCGTTTACCCACGAGCGATCGTGACCGAGGTACTGCCGCAAGCCAATTACTGGCCGGCCGAAGACTACCACCAGGATTTTTTTGAAAAGAACCCGGGTCAGGGCTATTGCCTGGCGGTGGCCGCGCCCAAGGTCGCCAAGTTTTGCAAGACCTTCGCGCGCTTGCAGAAGCCAGACCGATAAAATCGACCGATGGCTACCAAAATCCCCAAAATTGTCCCCGCCCAACCTGTTCTGCCTGCCGAAACCGACGGCACCGTGGTGCTGGAGCGCCGCACCCAGCGCACCAAACCGCCCCAGATGTACCAGGTGGTCATGCTCAATGACGACTACACCCCGATGGAGTTCGTGGTGATGGTGTTGCAGGAATTTTTCAGCAAAGACCTCGACACCTCGACCCGGATCATGCTCAAGATCCACCTGGAAGGCAAGGCGGTGTGTGGCGTGTATTCCCGCGACGTGGCCGCCACCAAGGTCGACCAGGTGCTGGATGCGGCGGCCAAGTCCGGGCATCCGCTCAAGTGCTTTTGTGAACCTGCTGCGTCGTAAATGTTGAATCCCGACGCGCGCACATGAATTAGAAATCAGATTACAGTTGAAACCTGAAACAAAAGCTATCAAAGGAACTTTATGATTGCCCAAGAACTGGAAGTCAGTCTCCACATGGCGTTTGTTGAGGCGCGCCAACAGCGCCACGAATTCATCACGGTGGAACATTTGTTGCTGGCCTTGCTCGACAACCCCAGCGCTGCCGAAGTGCTGCGGGCCTGCTCGGCCAACATCGACGATTTGCGCAAGTCGCTGATCACCTTCATCAAGGACAACACGCCGCAGGTCGCCGGTACCGAAGACGTCGACACCCAACCCACGCTGGGTTTCCAGCGCGTCATCCAGCGCGCCATCATGCATGTGCAGTCCACCGGCAGCGGTAAAAAAGAGGTGACCGGTGCCAACGTGCTGGTGGCCATTTTTGGCGAAAAAGACTCGCATGCCGTGTATTACCTGCATCAGCAGGGTGTGACGCGCCTGGACGTGGTCAATTTCATTGCCCACGGCATCAAGAAGAGTGACCCGCCCGAGCCCGTGCGCTCGGCAGACAACCCGGCCGAGGCCGAGGAGGGTTCCAGCGAAAAGAACGAAAAGTCTTCACCACTGGAGCAGTTCACGCAAAACCTGAACCAACTTGCCAAGGACGGCAAGATCGACCCGCTGATCGGGCGCGAGTACGAGGTCGAGCGTGTCATCCAGATACTGTGCCGGCGCCGCAAGAACAATCCGCTGCTGGTGGGGGAAGCCGGCGTTGGCAAGACCGCCATTGCCGAGGGCTTGGCCTGGCGCATCACGCAAAAAGACGTGCCCGAGATCCTGGCGGACTCCATCGTCTACTCGCTCGACATGGGCGCGCTGCTGGCGGGCACCAAGTACCGGGGTGATTTTGAGCAACGCCTCAAAGGCGTGCTGAAGGCGCTCAAAGACAAACCCAACACCGTTTTGTTCATCGACGAAATCCACACCCTGATCGGTGCCGGTGCCGCCTCCGGCGGTACCCTGGACGCCTCCAACCTGCTCAAGCCGGCCCTGAGTTCGGGCGCGCTCAAGTGCATTGGCGCCACCACCTTCACCGAGTACCGCGGCATTTTCGAGAAAGATGCGGCGCTGTCGCGTCGCTTCCAGAAGATTGATGTGGTCGAGCCCACGGTGGAGCAGACGGTTGAAATTCTCAAGGGACTGAAGTCGCGCTTTGAAGAGCACCACAACGTCAAGTACGCGGTGGCAGCCCTGCAGGCGGCGGCCGAGCTGAGCGCCAAGTACATCAACGACCGTCATTTGCCCGACAAGGCCATTGACGTGATTGACGAGGCCGGCGCCGCCCAGCGTATTTTGCCGCCGTCCAAGCGCAAGAAAATCATCACCAAGGCTGAGGTCGAAGACATCGTGGCCAAGATCGCCCGCATTCCGCCGGCCAACGTGTCCAACGACGACCGCGGCAAGCTCAAGACGCTGGAGCGCGATTTGCGCAACGTGGTGTTTGGTCAGGACAAGGCGCTCGACATGCTGGCGTCGGCCGTCAAGATGTCACGCTCGGGACTGGGCAAGGGCGACAAGCCGATTGGCACCTTCCTGTTCAGCGGACCCACCGGCGTGGGCAAAACCGAGTCGGCCAAGCAGTTGGCCTA
>JBASJO010000182.1:0-1979 GCA_049655365.1 Rhodoferax sp.
TGACGCTAGCTTGGCGGCACACGCATTCTGGCGCGCCGCTTGACCACAATGCGCCAGCGCCAGAAGAGCGAAATCAGACCATAGGTGAGCAGTCCCATCAGCACGGCACTCAAGGACAGCCCCACCAGCAGCGGTTTACCCAGCTGGGTGATGCGCTGCCAAATAGAGGTGTCCTCGTGCGCCAACGCGGGCTGGGGCGGGTTCAGAGCCACGGTTGGGGGGAGTTCCTTGCTGCCCGTGACCCAGACCCCGAGCTGGTAAGCGCCGTAATAAATCGGCCCAAAGGTGACCGGGTTGGTCACCAGGGTGCTGGCCACGGCGGTGGGGATGTTGGCGCGCAGGATGATGGCGGCAGCCACCGAGAGCGGAATTTGCGCAATCGGGATCAGCAAGCCAAAAAACACCCCGAGCGCCACGCCCATGGCCACGCCGCGCCGCGACCAATGCCACAACTTGGGGCTGTGCAACCAGGGGCCAAGCCAGGCCAGCCAGCGGTTGCGGGCGATCTGCTCACGGGTGGGCAAGCGGCTTTTCAGGCGTTGCAACAAGCGCATTCAAAAGTTCCTGATGTTCATGCGTCGCAGAACCGCTTTCTCGGCCTCGACTGCCAAAAATTTGAGCCCGCCCAGTCCCAGGATCACGGCCCACGACGTCGCATCAAGTGCTTCGGTCTGAAAAACATGCTGCATCGGCGGGGCATAGGTCAACAGCAACTGCAGCCCGATCAACAGCACACACATCCAAAGCGCGACCGGATTGTCGGTGAGGATGCCGCGCACAAAGGCCGAACTGGTGAAATGCCGCACGTTGAACAGGTACACCAGCTCGCCCACCACCAGCATGTTGACGGCGGAAGTGCGCGCCAGCTCGAGGCTGCTGCCGCGCGCCAGCTCCCATTCAAATACGCCAAAGGTGACGGCCACCATGAGCAGACTCACATAAGCCACCCGAAAGCCGAGCACACGCGTGATCAGGGGTTCAGACGGACGCCGCGGCGTGCGCGCCATCACGCCCGGCTCGGCCGGCTCGAAAGCCAGCGCCAGCGCCAGCGTGACGGCCGTAACCATGTTGATCCACAAGATCTGGCCCGCCGTGACCGGCAGCGCCAGGCCACCAAACACCGCCAGCAAAATCACGCCGGCCTCGCCGCCGTTGGTCGGCAACATGAAGAGCAGCGATTTTTTGATGTTGTCAAAGACCACCCGACCCTCGCGCACGGCCTGGGCAATGGTGGCAAAGTTGTCGTCGGTGAGCACCAGGTCGGCCGCTTCGCGCGCAGCGTCCGTGCCTTTTTTGCCCATGGCCACGCCAATGTCGGAGGTCTTGAGCGCAGGCGCGTCGTTAACGCCATCGCCGGTCATGGCGACCAGTTCGCCTTGCGCCTGCAAGGCATCGACCAAGCGCAGCTTGTGCTCGGGGCTGGCGCGGGCAAAGATATCGGTTTCCAGCGCCACCCGCCGCAACGCCAGGTCGTCGAGCTTGGCAATTTCATCGCCGGTCACGGCCTTTTCGGCTTTGAGACCCAACTGGCGGCCGATAGCTGTCGCCGTCACCGCATGGTCGCCGGTGATCATCTTGACGCGGATGCCTGCGCGCTGACACTCGGCCACGGCGGCAATGGCTTCTTCGCGCGGGGGGTCGATCAGACCGACCAGCCCGAGCAGGGTGAAGCGCTGCGTGATGTCGTCCATCGACAGCACGGTGGTGTTGGCGGGCATGTCGCAGCGCGCCAACGCCAGCACGCGCTGGCCCTCTTGTGCCGCAGCGTCCATACGCGCCTCCCAGGCGCCCAAGTCCAGCGGCTGGCCGCTGGCGTCCTGCTGGCACAGTTCAAGCACGCGTTCGGGCGCGCCCTTGAGCAGCACAAAACCATGGCCCGCATGGTCGTGGTGCAGCGTGGCCATGAAGCGGAGCTCGGACTCGAACGGAATTTCGTCGGCGCGCGGTGTCGCCTTGGCAGCCTCGACCGGGTCCAGACC
>JBASJO010000183.1:0-2191 GCA_049655365.1 Rhodoferax sp.
CGGCGCATACTGGGCGCCACCGGCACCCGCCGCATTGGCCACGGCAGCATTCGACACCGCCACATCGGCGGTTGCCGGGGTCTTCAAACTGGTGCAACCAACCGTCAATGCAAGGGCGGCGGCAGACAACAAGGCGAGGCCGCCTTGGGTGTTCATTTTCGTCATGGAATCTCCTGTAACTGAGCTCCGAAAGCGGAATAGCTTTGGGCAAATCAGGTTATAGGCGGGCCATCCGGAGAAGTCTGTTCGTTGGCAGACACAGCGCGGGAATGCTTTGACGGCCGCGCGATGAAGCAGCTTGTCTGGGTGCTTTGCGTAGGAGGAGGCCGAAGGCCGGGGGACACGAAGCAGAGCGCCCAGACAAGCTGATCACTCGGGATGGAGAGTTGGCTCGCAGTGAAAGAATACCGATCAAAGCGGCAGGGCGGAGTGCGCTTTGAATTGCGGGCCGATTCGGGCGTCTTGCAATGACGCTGTTCTTTCGCGTTAACCGGACTTGACCGCCGGGCTTAAAGCCAGCTCCGTCTTGGGTCCGGGCACCCTTTTACGCGCCAGCAGGGTGTACATGGTGGGCACCACAAACACCGTGAGCAAGGTGCCCAGGCTCATGCCGCCCACAATGACCCAGCCAATTTGCTGCCGGCTTTCGGCACCGGCACCGGTGGAAATGGCGAGCGGTACCGCACCCAGCACCATGGCACCGGTGGTCATCATGATGGGGCGCAGGCGCTGCGCCGCCGACTGCTGGATGGCGGCCATGGTGTCCAGCCCCTGCTCACGCAGCTTGTTGGCAAATTCCACGATCAAAATGCCATGCTTGGTGATCAAGCCGACCAGCGTGATGAGCCCGATCTGGCTGAACACATTGAGCGTGCCGCCAGACCATTTGAGCGCCAGCAGCGCGCCGGCCATGGACAGCGGCACGCTGAACAAAATCACAAACGGATCCACGAAGCTTTCGAACTGCGCCGCCAGCACCAGAAAAATAAACAGCAGCGCCAGCGCGAACACCAGCGTGAGCGAATCCGATGATTTTTTGAACTCACGGCTGATGCCATTCAGGTCGGTGGCATAGCCGGGCTTGAGCACGGTCTTGGCGGTGGCGTCCATGAAGTCCAGCGCCTCGCCCACCGAATAGGTGGCCGTCAGGTTGGCCGTGATGGTGGCGGCGCGACGCTGGCCAAAGTGGATCAGTTCGCGCGGCACCACCACCTCGCGGATGGTCACCAGGCTGGACAGCGGGATCAGCTCCACCCCTTTGCCGCGGACAAATATTTTTTCAATGTCGTCGGGCGTGTCGCGCCCCGAGGCCGTGGTTTGCACGATCACGTCATATTGCTCGCCGCCGCGCTTGTAGCGCGTCACCTTGCGCCCACCCAGCAGGGTCTCGATGGAACGTGCAATGGCATCGACACTGACGCCCAGGTCGGCGGCGCGTTCCCGGTTGACTTCGAGTTTGATCTCGGGTTTGTTCAGGCGAAGATCGGTGTCGACCTGAACGAAGCCCGGGTTTTTGGCCAGTTCGTCCTCGAAAGCACGAACGGTTTTCGCCAGCTCCTGGTAACTGTCCGAGGTGATGATGACGAATTCAATCGGCTGGCTGCGAAAGCCCTGGCCCAGCGACGGCGGCGTGATCGGGATGGCGTTGACGCCCGACAAGCTTGAAAAACGCGGCGTCATGGCGCGTGCCATGTCCAGCGTGGTGCGTTCGCGCTCGTTCCAGGGTTTGGCCCTGAAAAACACATTGGCCTGGGACACCGTGGGGTTGCCCACCGTGGCAAAAATGCGGTCGAATTCCGGGTAGGTCTCGGCTATTTTTTCCACGCCGCGCACATAGCGGTCGGTGTACGCCAGGGTGGCGCCGTCGGGCGCGCTGACGCGCGCCAACACCACGCCCCGGTCTTCGAGCGGCGCCAGTTCGCGCTTGATGTCGCCCAGCACCCACCAGGACACCGCACCGCTGGCCACCATCACCAACAGCACCAAGGCGCGCCGGTGCAGGGACCAGGCCAACAACCCGGCGTACACCCGCGTCACCCATTGCAGCAGGTTTTCCATGTGCGAATCGAACCAGGTCGGGTGCGGAGTGTGGCGCAACAGCAAGGACGACAGCATGGGTGACAAGGTGAGCGCAACAATGCCCGAAATCACCACCGCACCCGCCAGCGCCAGTGCGAATTCGGTGAACAGG
>JBASJO010000184.1:0-6006 GCA_049655365.1 Rhodoferax sp.
ACCACATGGTGCGCGAAATGGGGCGGGGCGAGGTCATTGGTGAAATGAGCCTGTACACCGACGAGCCGCGCACGGCCACGGTGGTGGCCATCCGCAACTCGGTGCTGGTGCGCCTGGCCAAATCGGACTTTACCAGCCTGCTGGCCAGCAGCGCGCAGATGTCGATTGCGCTGACGCGCCAGATGATCAAGCGCCTCACCAGCACCAGCCCGCGCACGGCTGTGCCGCCACCGGTGGCCATGGCCCTGTTGCCCGTGACAGTCGGGGTGGACGCCTGCGATTTCGCCCGGCGCCTGGCTGCACAGTTGGGCCGCATCGGCAAGGTCTGCGTGGTGGATGCCGCCAGCGTGGAAGCCGCCGTGCAGCAGCCTGGCCTGACGCAAAGCGAGGTTTCTGACGCCGCCGCCAACCGCCGCATTGCCGCGTACCTGGACCAGCTCGAATTGGCGCACGACTTTGTGCTGTTGGTGGGTGACGCCGAGGCCAGCGTCTGGACGCAGCGCTGCAGCCGTCACAGTGATGAGATTTTGCTGCTGGCCAACGCCAGTCAGCCGCCAGAGTTGCACCCCTCAGAGGCCGCCTGCCTGATGCAGCGGGGAGGGCAGAGCGACGCGGCGCAAATTCTGGTGCTGCTGCACGATGAACACGTGCGCTGCCCCAGCGGAACCCGGCAATGGCTGGCGCGTCGCCCGGTCACTGACCATGTGCATGTGCGCCCATTGCGAGACAGCGACATGGCGCGGTTGGCGCGTATTCAGAGCCGCACGGCGGTCGGCTTGGTGCTGGCCGGTGGTGGCGCCAAGGGGCTGGCGCACCTGGGCCTTTACCGGGCGCTGCAGGAGCGCGGCCTGGTGGTGGACTTTGTCGGCGGCACCAGCATTGGCTCCATCATGGCGGCCATGGTGGCCTCGGACCAACCGCTGGATGACTTGATGCCGATCGCGCGCGCCGCCTTTGCCGACAAACCCACCGGTGACTTCAACCTGTTGCCGCTGATTTCACTGATTCGTGGTCGTCGCATGCGCCGCATCCTGCAAGTGGCGCTACAAGCGGTTTTCGGCCACCCGGCCGACATCGAGGACACATGGAAGAACTATTTTTGTGTGGCCAGCAACTACACCAAAGCCTGTGAGCAGGTCATCAGCCAGGGCCCGTTGACCCAGTCCATTCTGGCCAGCACCGCCATCCCAGGCGCCTTTCCACCAGTGCCGCTGGCCGGTGATTTGCTGTTTGACGGTGGCACTTTCAACAACTTCCCCATCAGCGTCATGCGCAAGCGCCGCGGCGTGGGCAAGGTCATTGGCATGGACCTGGGCAGTCGCAAGCCCAAGCCTGTGGCCTTTGACGAGGTGCCTGGCACCTGGGCGTTGTTGCGCGACCGTCTGCGCCCGCGCCAGCTGCGCCGCTACAAACTGCCCTCGTTCATGGCCTACCTGCTCAACGTCACCATCATGTACAGCAGCTCGCGCCAGGAAGAGTCACGCCGCCTGACCGACCTTTATTTTTGCCCGCCGCTGGAACGCGTGGGCATGCTGCAGTGGCAGCGCTTTGACAGCATCACCCAGCAGGGCTACGACTACGCCTGCGAGGTGCTGGATGCCATGACCGAGGAACAGCTCAAGGCGTTTCGACCGCGGGTCTGACATAGACAGCTGCTCAAGAGCTTTTGCAGCAGCAATTAAACAGTTGTGCAACTGTCTAAGGTGGATGACTGGTGTTTTTGAGCAACATGAACTGTCTAAATGCCAGTTGTCTAAATTAGACACTTGCATTCCATCTGTCTATCTGTATAGTCTCAACTGTCTAACAAAGAAAACAGTGGGTCATCTCATGTTAACCAGCGTTGCGCTTCTTGAAGGTTCTGGCATCTCGCGTGCCACCCTGAACAACTACATTGCCCTTGGCTTGCTGCCCCGGCCGGAAGTGCGCCGCCAGGCGGCCGTACCCGGCGAGGCGCCCACCACGCTGGGGTATTTCCCGGACTGGGCGCTGGAGCGCATTCAGCAAGTCCAGGGGCTCAAGCGTGCCGGTATCAGCATGGAGGATATCCGGCGCCAGCTGTCTGACACGGGCGAAGCGGTGATGAAAACACCCCCAGCACCTCCGCCTGTGACTGCGACTGCACCAGCACCAGCACCAGCACCCGCAGCCGCAGCCGCAGCCAAGCCCCCGGTGGCCGAAAAGCGCAACCCTGCTGCCAGCGTCCAGGCCAGTGAGTCAGTCCAGGTCTCAGTAGAAAACATTCCCTATGCCGCCTACATGGTCAACTTCGAGTTTCAGCTGGTCTGGCTCAACGGGCTGGCCCAGAAGGAATTCTTCGCCGGCAACCAGATACCGGAGCGCGCCACCGACCGCTCCATCATTCCGACCCTGCTGGACTGGGCCGCTGACCTGCCCGCGCTGGAGCAGGCCAGCCTGTTCAATGCCCACTTGGGCCTGATCAAGAGCCGCTTGCCGCGCCAGACCTTCAGCCAGAACCTGGGCGGACTGCCCGATGCGCAGCGGCAATGGCTCATGAGCTGTTACGACCAGTGCCCCGAGCCCGACAACCGCATTCAGCACATCGTGGGCCTGATGCATCCGGATCCCGACATCGGCGCCTGCCAGGTGGTGGCCTTGTGTTTTCGCGAAGGTGTGCTGATTGTCTATGTGCCCGACCAGCAGGACGTGAATCAGCTGTTGAACTCGATTTCGCGGCGCGACACCTTCATCCGCAATTTGCTGAGCCAGCGCCTGCCGGTACTGACGCCGCTGGCGGTGATGGTGGCCGACCTGCAGAACTCGGTGCGCATTTGTTCCGAGCTGCCGCCCGAAGACTACTTTCAGCTGATCAACCAGATCTGGTCCACGCTGGATCCGATCTTCCGGGAATACTACGGAGCCTATGGCAAGCACACCGGTGATGGCATGGTGTATTACTTCTTTCCGCAGCCCGACCGCAATTACCTGATGAACGCTGTGCTGTGTGCCAACAAGGTGCGCGAAACCATGCAAAGCATCAGCCATGACTGGAAGGTGCGCAAGGGCTGGACCAATCAGTTGTACATGAACATCGGCCTGAGCGAAGGCGAAGAATGGCTGGGCACCTTCAAGACCAATACCAATTTCGAGCTGGTGGTGCTGGGTGAGACCATCAACATTTGTGGCCGTTTGTCTGACCTGGCCCGCTTTGGCAAGGTCTGGGCCACCAAGGGCTTGCTCAGCAAGCTGTCCAATACCGAGCGCTCAACGATCCGCTATGGCGTGGAGCGGGACACCCCCGAGGGCAAGGTGTTCGTCAACAATTCCTACGCCCAGGTCACCACGCTGCTGTCCGACAGTGAGCCACGTCACGCCAAACTGATGGACATCGCCACCTGCGCCGTGGCCGAGGTGCTGCCCAAGCTCTGAACTTACAGATGCGGCCCGATGAAGTATGAATCGTTCGCCCTGAGCTCGTCGAAGGGCTTCGACAGGCTCAGCCCGAACGGAACTTAAAACATCATCGGGCCGTAGCAATAAAGACGCTTGGCGTCGCGGCCAAAACGCCTTACCATCCGGCTAAAACAAATCGGGGGGGCGTCAAGTGAACAATCCTTTAGCCTGGTCACCGGCACAGCGCTGCCTGGCGGCAAGCGGCATCAACGTGGTCTTCGCCTTGTTGTACCTGGCGGTGTATGCCCATGCCTTCTGGTACCCGCACGCCAACCCCGAGGTCAATCAGGCATTCCTGCCGACTGCCGCCTGGGTGGTTGCCCTGACGGGCTGCGGCATGAGCCTGTTGTGCGGCATCAGCTACTGGCAGCGGTACCGGCTTGGCCCCAGTCCCTGGCTGACCATCGCCACCATCGCCCTGTGCACCTGGGTGGTGATTTTTTCCACTTACTTTTATGGCCTCTTCACCCATTTGTATGCCGGTGTGGCCATCGTGGCGGCTTGGGTGGTGGGTTTGACACTGTTTTCCGCGCGTCAGATGGGGGTCAATCTGCTCAGCACCTTGTTTTTCAACAGCGTGTTGCTGATGGGCGCCTATGCCGGGCAGATTCCTTATGCGCCTTTTTTCAACACCACAGAAGCCAGCATCGGCCAGGTCAACCCGGGCTTGCTGCGGCCCATGAACGCCATCACCATGCTCTTGCTCGGGGTGGTGCTGGCCATTGTGTATTTCATCGTGGCGCGCTGGAAACAGCGGGAGGCCGAGTTGCTGGCCGTGGGCGAAACCCTGGGCAAGGCCAATGGCATCATCAGCCGCTATGTGGCAGTGCAACTGGCCGATGAGGTGCGCAATGGCAACTACGCGGCGCTGGAGCGCCACGAGCGCCGTAAGCTGACCCTGTTTTTTTCTGACATCAAGAATTTCTCCACCATCGCTGATGCCATCGAACCCGAAGACCTGTCCCTGTTGCTTAACGACTACCTGTCAGAGATGACCCTGATTGCCCAACGTTATGGTGCCACTATCGACAAATTTGTCGGCGATGCCATCATGATCTTTTTTGGCGCGCCGCATTGCAGTACCGACCGCGATCAGGCCTTGCGAGCGGTGCGCATGGGTATCGAGATGCAGCACAGCATGCAGGTGCTGCGGGAAAAATGGGTGGTGCAGGGCATCACGCACCCGTTTCACATCCGCATTGGCATCAACACCGGGCAGGCCAGTGTGGGCGCTTTTGGCTCTCAGCAGCGCCTTGAATACACCGCGATTGGTCGCCAGGTCAATCTGGCGGCACGCATCCAGGCCCATTGCCTGCCAGACCACGTGCTCATCAGCCATTCCACCTGGTCGCTGGTGCATGATCAAATCAGCTGTGTGTCCCAAGGGGAGGCCGATTTTCAGGGCTCGCATGAACCGGTTCAGATTTTTGAAGTGGTCTTGTGAACAACGCACCATTTCTGTGGATAACTTTGTTGGTAATTACCCTGATAAGGGGCTTTGAGCCGCGCCACGCTTGACTTGTGCTACTTTGATGAATATTTAATCAAGCAAAAAACCCAATTAAATCAATGATGTATAACGAAATCTCTGAAACGCATGCTAGCTTTTTTATATTTTTGCCAGTGACCCAAGATTGTGGGCAACTTGCTATTGTGTTGCTAGCATCAGGTGGCATGGCATGAGCCCGGCAGCGTCTTTGTTGCCGGTTTCCGACAGCGTCTGGTCGGTCGGTGCGCTGTGCCGTGCCATTGCCGATGCGCTGCAGGCGCGCTTCAACCCGGTCACGGTACGCGGCGAATTGACCGGGTTTTCCCGCGCCGCTAGCGGCCACTGCTATTTTTCATTGAAAGACGCCAACGGGCAGTTGCGTTGTGCCATGTTCAAGCGCGCGGCCAGCGGCCTGGACTTTGCCCCGCGTGACGGTGAACTGGTGGAAGTGCAGGGGCGCCTGGGCATTTATGAGCCACGCGGTGACCTGCAACTGATCGTCGAAGGCATGCGCCGTGCCGGGCAGGGTAATTTGTTCGAGGAATTCCTCAAGCTCAAGGCCAGGCTGGAAGCGCAGGGCCTGTTCGATGCCGCCCGCAAGCGCCCTTTGCCGGTGATGCCGCGCGCCATTGGCCTGGTGACCTCGCTCGGCGCGGCCGCCTTGCACGATGTGGTCACCGCCTTGCAGCGACGCGTGCCGCACATTCCGGTGGTGCTGGCGCCGGCCTCGGTGCAGGGGACCAACGCGCCGGCCGAGTTGATGGCCGCGCTGAGCGCCTTGTACCAATTGAAAACCGTGCCGATCGACGTGATTTTGCTGGTGCGCGGCGGCGGCGCGCTGGAAGACCTGTGGGCCTTCAACAACGAAGCACTGGCGCGGCTCATGGTGCAGAGTCCGGTGCCCATCATTTGCGGCGTTGGCCACGAGACCGACTTCACCATTGCAGACTTCTGTGCAGACCTGCGCGCGCCCACGCCCACCGCTGCGGCCGAACTCGTGGCACAGCCGCGCGACGCCTGGCTGGGTGCGCTGGACCAGGTGCAGCGGCGCCTCAGTGACGCGGTACTGCGCCAGCTGGACCGGCAGGGCCAGCGGCTGGACC
>JBASJO010000185.1:0-6978 GCA_049655365.1 Rhodoferax sp.
CCGCGCTGCGCAGTCCGATCTCGCTGGCGGCACGGTTCATGGCCGCGTCCAGCCCCAGGCCGGCCTCCACGCAGACCAGCATCATGTCCAGCGCATCGGGCAGGGCGTCCTCCAACTCGCGCTTGCGCCGCTCGATCATGTTGGCGAGCAGCCCGTTGGGAAGGTAATAGCCGATGGCAGCGGTCAGCAGCAGCACCATCACCGTGGAGTTGACCGACATTTGCATCGAACTCACGCCCTGGTACAGCACAAACAGGCCGGGCAACCCCAGCGCCAGCACGGTCTTGGTGGCAAAGAAAAGGGCAGGCCAGGCCGTCTCGCGTAGCCCGGCCTGCATGAAGCGCACGCGCAGGCTGGATTCGTCCCAGCCCTCCTTGGGCGTGGACAGTTTGGCCATGGGGCCGACCGCCTTGATCACCTTGGCCTGCCACTCACTGCCAGCAATCAGGCTTTTTTCACCACCGCTCTCAGGTTTGATCAGCTGGTTCAATCGCTGCCGCAGGGCCGAATCGCGGTCGAACCAAAGCGTCGCACCCCAGGCCAGTCCCGTGACGGCCAGGAAGATCAATATCAGAATCCAGATTTGCATGTTCATGATCGCCCCTCAGACCCGGATGTTGATAATCCGCCACATGGCAAAAATGCCGATGACCATCAGCACCAGCGCGCCGATCACCAGCTTGGCGCCTACCGCATCGGTGAACAGCACTGACAGGTATTTCGGGTTCAACAATTGCACCGCGCCAGCCACGCAAAACGGCAGCCCCCCGAGAATCCAGGCCGACAGCCTGCCTTCGGCCGCCAGCACTTTCACCTTGGCAAACAGTTTGAAGCGTTCGCGCACCAACTCGGCCAGTTTGCCCAGCAGCTCGGCCAGATTGCCGCCCGTCTCGCGCTGAATGATCACCGCCATCACAAAGTAGCGCACATCCGGGCTCGGAACGCGGCTGGCCAGGTTGTTGAGCGCGTTGTCCACCGAGACGCCAAAGCCGATTTCATCAGAGGTGATCTTGAATTCGCCGGCGATCGGTTGCTGCGCCTCCGCGCCCACCATGGCCAGCGCCGACGGAAAGGCATGGCCGGCACGCAACGCCCGGGCGATCAGGTCCATGGCATCAGGCAGCTGTGCTTCGATCTTGTGCAGCCGTTTGTTGCGCCGCCACACCAGCCGCAACAGGGGCAGCAGCGCCAGCGCCAGGACCACCAGCAAAATCACGGGTTCGGGCCAACCCAAAAACAAGCCCGCCACCAAGCCGCACAGTACCAGGAAGGCAGACGCCGCCAGCCAGTGCGACACCGTGCCGGTGCTGCCTGCCTGCAGCAGCAGCCGGTCCAGATGGTGCACCCGCGGCAGCAGCATCAGCAGACGCTGCACTGCGGGCGTGTGGCTCAGCACCCTTTCCTTGAATAACTTGGCTTCGCCCTCCGCGTGACCGCCGGCGGAAATGGCGCGCAGCCGTTGTGCCACCCGGCGCACCTCCGGGCTGCGGGTGTCGTTCCAGTAAGCATAGATCCCTTCGAACAGCAGCACCACCGCCACAAAGCCGAGGATCAATAACAGTGAAAAACTGTAGTCCATGATGTCACTCGTAAATATAGGTTGGATCAAAGGTCTCTTCCGGCACCTCCAGGCCATAGGACTTCAGCCGGTCCATGAACTTCGGTCGCACGCCGGTGGCCCTGAAGTGCCCTTTCACCGAACCGTAGGGCGCAATGCCCGTTTGCCTGAATTGGTAAATCTCCTGCATGGTGATGATGTCGCCTTCCATGCCGTTGATTTCCTGCAGGCTGATGATCTTGCGGCGCCCGTCGTTGAGCCGGGCAATCTGGATGACGGCCATGATGGCCGAGCTGATCTGCTGGCGCATTGCTTCCTGCGGCATGGCGACCCCGCCATATCCGGCCATATTCTCCAGACGCGTGAGCGCGTCGCGCGGTGAGTTGGCGTGCACCGTGGCCATGGAGCCTTCGTGACCGGTGTTCATGGCCTGCATCATGTCCAGCACTTCGGCGCCACGCACCTCACCCACGATGATGCGGTCCGGCCGCATGCGCAGGCTGTTGCGCACCAGCGCCCGCTGGCTCACTTCGCCCTTGCCCTCGATGTTGGGGGGGCGGGTTTCCAGCCGCACCACATGCGGCTGCTGAAGCTGCAGCTCGGCGGCATCTTCAATCGTCACGATGCGTTCGCTGTGCGGTATCGAGGCCGACAGCACGTTCAGCAGGGTCGTCTTGCCGGTGCCCGTGCCGCCCGAAATCAGGATGTTCATCTTGGCGCGGACCATCGCTGACAGCAACTGCCCCAGTACCGGCGTCAGCGTGCGCTTTTCCAGCAGGTCGTCCATGGTCAGCGGCACCACGGCAAAGCGGCGGATCGACAACAGCGGGCCGTCCAGCGCCAGCGGCGGAATGATCGCGTTGACCCGCGAACCATCGGGCAGGCGCGCGTCCACCATCGGGCTCGATTCATCAATGCGCCGACCCACGCGCGACACGATCTTGTCGATGATCTTCATCAGGTGATCATCATCAGAGAAGGAAACCTCGGTCCTTTCCAGCTTGCCGCTGCGCTCCACATACACCTGATGCGCCCCATTGACCAGAATGTCGGACACCGAAGGGTCGGCCAGCAGCGGCTCCAGCGGCCCCAGGCCCATGATTTCATCCAGGATGTCCTGCACCAACTGCTTGCGCCCCGGCGCATTCAGCGCCACCCCGGTCTCCTGCAGCAATTTTTCCACCAGCAGGCCGAGCTCTTCGCGCAGACGCTCGGGTCTCATCGAGCCCATCACATTCAGATCGATCCGGCTCAACAACTGGCTGTGCAGGCTGTCCTTGAGGGTGTGGTACTCCGAATGCGTGTAGGCGGCGGCAGGGAGCGCCCCTTCCGGCTCGGTCGGGTGTGACTTCAGCCGGAGTTCCTCGGCTTGTGATTTAAGGTCCATGATGCTTCTTCCTTGAAAATTGCTTGGGTGCTGGCAGTGATCCCGGGTTCAATGGCCACCCGTCAACGTCGAAAACCAGTGTTTTTTCGGTTTGACGGGGACTGGCGACAAATCATTGGCCCATGCCTGCAAAACATGCGTCACGTCATCGCGTGGGGACAGCATCGGCAGGGGAACCCCCTCGTTGATCGACGCCATGACCGCTTCATAACTGGCTGGCACCGTGCGCGCCACCTTGGTTTGTGTGGCCCGCTCCAGCTCATCGAGCCCGATGGTGCCGTTTTTTTCATAACGATTCACCACCACATTCAACTTGCCTGGCGCATAGCCCAAGCCTTCAAACACGGTCTCAATGCGCTTGATGTTCTGAATCGCCGGCAAGGCGAGTTGCAGGATCAGATAGATGCGCGCAGACAGGTCCAGCGCCTTGATGGTGGTCGGGTCCAGCGTCTGGCCCACATCCAGAATGACAAAATCATATTGACTGAGCGCCAGTTCGAGGATTTTTTGCAGAATTTCCGGCGTGAGAACTTCAGTGCGGTAGGGGAGCTGCGGCGCGGCCAGCACAGACAAATTCTCACGTGCGGCCAACACGCTGGACGCCAGCAAGGCCGCATCGAGGATGTCACTTTGCCGGGCCAGATCCAGAATGCTGGAATTTGGCTTGCGGTCGGTCACGTGGGTCACCAAGTCGCCAAAAAACAGGTTCAAATCCACCAGCAGAACCTTTTTGCCGGCCGCCGCCAGCGTATAACCCAGGTTGCTTGCCAGAAAGGTGCTGCCCGAGCCGCCCTTGGCGTTCAGGAAAGCCAGCAACTCACCCGCGTTATCCACAAAGCGCGAACTCAGGGACTCTGTCTCGTGCAGGTAGTCCACGGCGCGTTGAACCGTGGCCTGCTTCAAGGGGGCTGGCAGGATGTGACGCACACCAGCTTGCATGGCTCGCTTGAGCAGCTCAATGGAAGGGTCGGGGCTGACCAGCAGCACCATCACGCCGGGCACCCGCAGGGTGGCCGCTTCGATCTGTTCAAAGGCCTCATTGTCAGAAGTCGGTAAATCAAGCAGCACCACATTGGGCCGGTCCTTTTGCATCACCGACAACAGCCGCTTGGCGTCGCCCACATGCACATTGATCTCCACGCCAGGCAATGTCTCCATCTTGGCGAGTAGCGCTTCGCGCTGTTGCACGCTGGCGCAGATGAGGGAAGCTTTGAGGTTCATGAAAATTTCAACTTTCAGGGACCGGCCTGAAGCCGAGACTTTCGGCTGGCATGCGGACGGAGGACAAAGGAATACGTATTCCGGATAAATCAGTGGAATTGGGGCTACTGGTTGAAAATAGGCCAATCATGGGTTTAAACGGAATCGATTGATCAGGGCTGCAGGTCGTTCCCGTGCTCAAACAGACTTCGACATAGCGGATGCAACTGGAGGTGCGATCGGCATCGAGGCAGGCTGCAATATTGTCGCCAGGGTCGGTTGGAATGGGCGAAGCAACATTTCCGGCAGCATTCAGGTAACGGATGACGACATTCGCGTTGGAAATTTCAGAAGAAGCAGGTAGCGTGCCGTCTGTGACGCGAAACACGGCTGAACGCCTGATCGCCGCAATGGCAGCGCTGTTGGTGAAATCTGTCACTACCGCCTGGCGCGCGGCATTGCGGGTGACTTCCTGTGCTGTGTTCCAGAGGTACAGCAAGCGCCCAAATTCCATCGCACCAAACAGCAACAGAAGAAACGGAATGGCGATCAGGGCAAATTCGACAGCAGCGACGCCGCGCTGCCGCACTTTTGATTTGACGTTGGCAATCGTTGAGTTTTTCATTTCACGCCTCATTTCATGTAGCGCATGGTGGTGTGCGGCGCCAGAGGAATGTTGCCAAAACTGATCAGGCCGCCAGTTCCGACAAACGGGAACCATGCACCCAGGTCAACGCTGAAGCCGTTAACGCTGACTCTCACGTTGGCCGGTGCGGCGCCATCAGTGCAAGCGACGGAAATAAACGTTTCATTCAGACACTGCACCAGCACATTCCCTGTTGCCAATGGCGGGCTGACGTTGGCTGCGTTGGCGCTGTTTTGGGTGATGTTGCGTGCTGCACCAAGGCCTTGGCTGCTGATGGTGTCAATGGGCCATGAAGACATCAGGCGCGCACCATCACGCGTGGCCTTGGTCAGTGCATCGGCATACCAGAAGGTGCGGCCGAATTCGACCATGCCGGCCATGATGAGCAGCATGATCACGAGCACGAACGCGAATTCGACCGCAGCAACGCCACGCTGATAGTGACTTCCAGGTCTTGATTGAGTAATTTTTAGCAGCATGGCAATTACCTGTAAAGCCTGACTTCGAACGATTGGACTGGATTAATCAAACCATCAAATTCTGCGTAAATTGAACTCGGATTAACGGCTTTTGTCTGCATGAAAAATCTGCCCACACCAATAATCCGTATTGCCGCGTTGCAGTTATTGCCGCTTGAAGTCGCGCAATCCACGATGGCAATGTTCAAGACCCTACGGTCTTTTTTACCCGGGGGGTGAGTTGGTGGCGCGGTGAAATACTTGTTTCCGCTCGATGTGTTGTAGGGCGCCGCCAGCGTACCGACAGGGAAAGGTGGAATCGACGGATTGCCGGGATAACCGGAAGCTGTCTGGTCTGCCGTGTTACTTGCGTACAAGCCTGGCCAGTCACTCAGTGTGAAGGGGTTACCTGCGGTGGCGTTGGGCGATGTGCCAACCGCCTGTACCGCCCGGCTGTAGGACCAGAGCGCGCCATAATCGGCAGTGGCCGGGGTGGGAATGGGTTTGTGTGTTGCCGAATCAATGGTGATGGATTGTTGCGAGGGGTAGGAGTCCGCACCTGGTTGCGTCCAATCGCGGGGATTGCCTGTCGGGCCGGCCCCCGCCGCTTTAGGAACGGTATATTCCTTGATATTGGCGTCCGGTGGCGCATTCGTTGGGTCACATTTCCCAGCTCCAGAAAAATCATCGAAGCGTGAATTGAGCGCATCCCGAACAGGCCCCCATGACATGCCGGTGCTGCCGAAGGCCCAGCTTGGCGCTGAGACGATGGATGCGGAGGTACCGGAGCAAATGAAATCCCTGGCGTAGCTTGCACTTGAGTGGTTGTTGTCACAGGGCGGCCCCGGATACACATCAACGGGATTGAGCAGAAAGGGCGTACTGTTGGCGACCAATGGCCCCAGTTGCATGAGGTCATACGCTATGCCACGCCTGAATCCGTATTCCGTCAGTTCCTTGGCAGCGCCTGGCGGGGTGAGTTCCCGGGTACCTCCTTGAATCAGATCAATCGCACAAATACCAATGGGCGTGATCTCTTTCAAATAGTATCCCGCCACGGCAAGCCCATAAGTTCTTGTTTCCTGAATGCCAGTGCCATCCAGGGTGGTCGGTACGCGCGCAAAAAACGTGGCGAGACTGCCCGATGGAATATCGACCTTGAGAAAAGTCTTGTCGGCAGCCTGGCCATCGGACGCAATGGTGCTGGCCTGTATCCATGTACACCCATCATAGGGGCAATTGCTGACGCTGATCATGTCATCGAAGATCTCGATGCCAGCATCGCCATTGAAAGAGAATTTTGTATTATTTTGCAGCCCTATCGCCTTCACCGTCGCTATTGCTGTTTGGACGCCAGCCAACTTCTGGTTGAGATCCTTGGCGCCCGCCAGCGCTGCCGCATCAGCCGCGTTTTGCAGCTCGGTGCGCACCACGTAGGTGCGCCCCAAGTCGAACACCAAGGCCATGAAACCCATGAGCAGCAGCAGGGACAGCGCAAATGTGATGGCCACCGCGCCCCGCTGACGGTGCTCGGTTTTCAAGCGTGTGACGATTCTCATGGTTTTGCTCCTGCTGCTATGACTGGCGCTCAATCGCCCGTCAAAGTGCCGCCAATGTTGATGATTTCAAACGTTTTTGGCGGTGCCTTGAAGGATTCCTGGTAGCGGTCCTGCGCGGCGGCGCCGGCCTGGCCATCGATGCCGAGCACCGGGTCACGGTTGGCCGAGGC